>CAYTND010000275.1:0-4015 GCA_964438965.1 uncultured Pirellulales bacterium | reverse complement strand
TTAATGGCCGCACTCAGCTCGGACTCAGTACGAATCCATCCGCACCGATCATCGACAAGAAAAGCTCTGTACCACTGAATCATATTCTTCGCAAAGTCTTCATCCTTGCAGTAAATCCCAAACGATATTTCTCCAGCGCGCGCTCTGGGTTTTTGACGCTTATGTGGGAAGGCAAGGAGGACGGCACTTCTTGAAAGAAGGAATTCAATGTCAGAAACAACGCTGTTGTAAATCCTAAGTCTCCCCGATTTGATTGCATCAGGATACTTACGAAAAAGGAATTGTGCAGCATTCGCAAAATCAGGCACGCTTAGATTCAACGCCCGGTGCACTCTTACATCGTGGTAATCTTCTATGATTTCATATAAACTGCTGAGATAGTCCTCCATAGGCTGCCTTTCCCCTTCAAACAACATACATGTCCAAAGCTCACTGTGACCTGTTGTATCAAGCTGGTCCTGAAGCATTTTCTTCGCAACATTATAGGTCTCTCTTCGGCTGCCTAATACCCTGAGCAGGCGTTCGGTCAGAATTTTCGCCCAGGAAGGCATGTCATTTGGCAGGGACTCAGGAGGACAAACACCAAGACGAGTCAAGAGTCTGAGAAACTGCTTTTGGTCGGAACCATAGAATCTTCTGCCAACAACGCTGCCCACATTGCCATCACATTCCATACCATATTGTTTATGGTAACCAAACGACAGAGGGTGCACATCGTAGCCCTTGTCAATCAGCATCTTTTCTAACTCGCCAATCAACCAGACGGCTTGCTTCTCAGGCGCCTTGTCAATTGACAGATGAACATTCGGACACAGCACAATCGACCTTTTACCTATCAGCTCTGACAGCGAGGCAAACTCCTCTGCTGCTTCGGCCAGCTCCTGCTTACTGTCGTACAGCTCGATACAAACAAATACCACTAATACGTTCCTGAAAACCTTCTTAGGCTGCTGTGCTGAGATTGTTAAAGGGTCTATCCTTGAAGAACTCTCCTTGTCCTCAAAATAGCAGGATGAACATTGGTAGCAGTCCAAAATCATATTGATTTCTCGGTCTTATTTTCCCTCTTGGTTATGGACCTTGTGCCCCCGCTGCTTCGTTTTTGCGAATCAAAACGGCGGGGTCGTTTGCCGTGCGGCGAGGCCTTAGCTTTCTTCAGACGAGATGCAATCTCAGCGTCAACACGGGATATGAACAGGCTCACGTTCGTGGTGACGGCCTTGTCCGCGAATCCAACACCATTAAGAATTCGCGATACCTCCGTGGCATCCCAAAACTCCCAGGAAGAAGTTATCCTCTCCGCTTCCTCACGCGTAAGTGATTTCAGAAAAGTCGGAATACAGCCGTCACGCAGGGCCCCTGCATAGTCAACCAGCAGCTCATGAATTTCTCTGTTTGTATCAGACATTGTCTCTTCCTCCCAAATTAAATAGATTATCAGTCTTCACGATTGTAATAACACAGCATCTTTTTAAGTTTTAACATAGTTCGATATTCAAGCATTTTAACCGCCCCGACAGTAGTCTTGAGCTCATTGGCGATTGCCCTGTTAGAGGCGCCTTCCATCCATAGTTCTATGGCTCTTTGCTCCCGGGCCTTGAGCTTGCTTAACGCCAGATGAAGTATCTGCTGAAGCTCCGACTGCGACACCATCTCAAGAGCACCGATTTCAGGGGCGATAAGATCTTTCAGATTTCTTTGCGATAGATGCAAATTCCGGTTTATTCTCCTATATACTTCTCTCAAGCGTTTCCGCATGTAGTACAGATATACAGTCCTAAGGAGCTGTTTCTCGTTGGTGATATTACGCAATCGCTCCGGGTTTTCCCAAATATCGGCATAAACATCTTCCAGCACATCCTCACACTCCACCTCATTACCGAGGTAGCGGTACAAATACCTGATAAAGATTCCGAACGTAGCTCGCACAAAAGGCTCCATTGCCCGGCGACGGCGTTCGACGTCCGAGGCCGTGAGTCCTTTCAAAGCGTTTCGCAGCCGCTTATTCATACCAAGTCTCTTGCTTCGTTAATTGGTTAATTGGTGAGTCCACTCACTACTCACCACTCACCGACTTGACGGTTAGCAAAAACTATTATATCTCAAGCTCATAAGTTCTTCAACTGTCAAGTTATTAAAAGCATAACAGGGACAAAGCGGCCGCTTGAAGCTGTTATAATTCTAAACGCACGAACCGTCACCCGGCTGCTAAAAGCCATATACCGGTCTTAGCTGGTCTTCGGTTGGCAGGATGCTGTAATACTCGCCTCTGGTGCCAACGTAACCAACTCCTTGTCTTCTGAGCTTTACCTGGCTGACAGAACCATTACTGTTGGTAATATTGACAGCAACAGTTCCAATTTCCTGACGCATGTAGGCCCTTTCGGCTTGAGCATTTTTTCTGTCGCTTTCATTGCCTAACATATAGCCGGCCGCACCGCCCACCGCTGCTCCAATTAAACTTGCTTCGGTGTCGCCGCCGGCCAACTGGCCGATGCCGGCGCCAGCTAAAGCACCAATGGCCGAGCCGACTTGTGCGTCGCTCTCGCAGCCTGCAACGAATAACGAACCGAAGCTCACAGCCACTACTAATAAAATTGTCATTAAATCCTTAGCCATTTTACATCTCCTTTCAAATCTACAAAATCCGTTCCTGAATTCATTTCCATCTATTACCAGCAGGCTTCCACCGGTTCGAGGTAACATTCGAGCCAGTGTGAGGCCATTATGGCAAAATCTTCAAAGTCAATTTTGCAGTCGCCGTTAACATCGCCGCTTATCCTGGATGCGCACCGTGCAACCTCAGGCCCATCGAGTACAACCGCATAAATTTCTGAGTTTCCATTGCGGTTGTCCTGCCAAACCACCACGTTCCCACTAATAGCAGGGTCGGTCTGGTCGTAAGAATCATCGGTGATTTGAAATTCCTCTTGCGTCGTAAGATTATAGCCGAATATGTCCCAGTTGTTATTTCGGTAGTCCTGCCAGACGACTATGTTGTTGTCTATGTCAGGATTCGTCTGCGAAGATTCGTTCGTGGTAATTGCAAACTCGACAGGGTTGTTAGGCTCAGAGATATCAGCAGCGTAAATATCCCAACCGCCGAAGAAGTTGTCCTCCCAGACGACTATGTCGCCCCAGATAGCCGGGCTTTGCTGGTCGTTTTCAATGAACGAGACAGGAGCCTCTGCGGGTTTGTTCCTTTGCCAGATATCAGCAGCATAAATATCCCAGTCACCGAAGAAGTTGTCTTGCCAGACGACAGTTGTCCTGTATATAGCCGGCCCTTGCTGGTCAAGCTCAAACGCGGCGATTTGGAATTCTGCCGGGTTACCCAAATCGGTGATGTCAGCACCGTAAATATTAAAATCCCCGGCGTCGCCGTCCTGCCAGACAACCGTATTGCCGTGGATTGCGGGATTGCGTTCATTATTATCAGCGATATCTGAAACTGCAAAAATCTGAGGTCCAACCAAATTGCTAATATCCGCCGCGCGAATGTCCCAATCTGCGGAGAAGGACTCCCACGCAACGTAATCCTGCCATACTACGATATTTTCATAGACCGCCGGGTTGGTTTGGTCATTAGCATCACCGATGGCAAAAACCAACGGCTCACTCAGATTATTTATATCCGCAACATAAATATCGTAGTCCCCATATTCGTAAACGAATTGCTGCCAGACTATTGTTTTGCCCCAGATATCAGGTGCTTCCTGTTCATCGGTTGTGGGCCAGACCGCAAACTCCTGCCAGCTGCCCCCCTGGCCTACCGATGCCAGAAGGCTCGCCAAAAATAGAACCTCTGTAGATGTTGTCAGGTATCTGATTTTCATCGCTTCACCTTGCATCCAAATACTTACTGCTTAATACTTTCGACCTTACTGTTTTCGGCCCTGATTTTTTCCAGGACGTTAAGCAGCGTTGTGGCAGCGACCGCATTTTCCATATCCCGGCCGGCCCTCTGCAAAGGCTCGACGGCCTCGTCAAGTTTGCCAATCCCGAGCAATTGATA
>CAYTND010000274.1:0-4016 GCA_964438965.1 uncultured Pirellulales bacterium | reverse complement strand
GGGCTTGTTGTAGTACGGGGCAACCTGAAGAGTTGCATCTGCACCGACCTTCTTGGCGTAAGCGGCAAGCTCAATGGCCTCGGCAGTTGAGTTTGAGCCGGCCCCTGCGATTACGGGGACTTTACCGCCCACGGCCTTGACAACTCTTTCGATAACCTTTTTGTGCTCCTCGTGACTTAGAGTGGGTGATTCGCCAGTGGTGCCGACCGGCACTATTCCATCTATGCCGTTTTCCAGTTGGAAATCAATCAGCTCATCAAGCGTTCGAAAATCTATTTCGCCGTCCTGGAAAGGCGTAATCAACGCCACCATTGCGCCTGTAAACATTTTTAATCTCCTACATGAAAGTGCCTAAAGTGTAAAGTGCCTAAAGTGAGCTAAAGTTATAATCCATAACTTTAGGCACTCCGAACTTTAGTTCACTTTAGCCCACTTTTATTTATCAATTTTATCATTTCGGCTGTCGCCTGCCTTATCCCGACGAAGACTGCCCGTGCTATAATGCTGTGGCCGATGTTGAACTCACAAAGGTCTTTGATGCGCGCCACCCCTGCGATATTACGATATGTCAGGCCGTGCCCTGCGTGAACCACCAGCTTGTTTTTCATTGCCAGGTCCTTGCCCACTTCCAGCTCAGTCAATCGTTTTTTGATAGCTCTTTGACTCCTGGCGTTTGCGTACATACCGGTATGCAGTTCGATGGCATCACAGCCGGTCTGGGCCGAGGCGATTATTTGCTCTTTGTCGGGCGTGATAAAGGTGCTTACCAGTATGCCTTTCTTGTGCATTCTTTTGACAACCTCGGCAAGGCGTTTTTTATATTTAACGCAATCCAGACCACCTTCGGTAGTCAACTCGGCTCTTTTTTCGGGCACTAAGGTTACCTGTTCCGGCTTAATTTCTTCGGCGATTTTGACTATAGGCTCAGCCATACACATCTCAAGGTTTAATTTGCAGGCAACTGTTTCCTTTAGCAGCCGAACATCTCGGTCACAGATATGGCGTCTATCCTGGCGCAGATGGATGGTAATTCCATTCGCACCAGCCAATTCGCACTCAGCCGCCGCCCAGACAGGGTCCGGCTCGTCGGTCCGGCGAGCCTGCCGTACAGTCGCAACGTGGTCGATATTAACATTCAGCACAGCCATTTTGTGTCCTCAATAAACTCCAGCAATTATACCATCGCAGTAGTTTCTATCAAGGAATATCTATAGAGTACGAAGTAGTTATCGCCCCTGCCATCCCAAGTATTTGCATAATTAACACAATACATACCAGGGCATAAATTAATCTTGGCAGCCACTTGGCAAATTCAGTGAACAGCAGATCTGCTCTATCGCCGGCAATTTCAGCTATCTTATCGGCCATCTTATCGAGTTCTCCGATTTCTTCTCCGGTTTGCCAAAGATTGAGATAGTCCAAAGGTAATCTGCGAGAAAATCCATCACAGGTCATATTCCCGGCTGCCGTGCTTACTGCGCCGCCTTTGAACATGTCGGCTATAATTAAGTTTCCTGTTAGTTCGGGGGCTTTTACGGCACATTCTGTTATTGGCACGCCCGCTTTATAGAGCATATTAAATCCCCTGCAATACCGACATATCGAGAGCTGCCGAACAGCCTGACCCAAAATTGGTATTCTCAGTATCAGAGCATCTAAAAGTCTGCGAAAAAGACCGGCATTTGGCATGGAGTGGTAAACGGTCAAGGTTATTCCTATCAGCAGGTAAAGGGAACCTAATACTTTTGCAATCTGCATCATGTATTCGGTTGTGCTGATTTTGCCTAAAACCATAGAGGGAAGGGGAACAATAAATACCATAATATGAAAAACCAGGAGCGGCAGAATTAATCCTGAGATGAGAATTCCTTTTATTCGATTTCTAAACTCATACCAGTTGGAGAGCATCTTGAAACAATTAGGCAGTTCACCAGATAACTCCGCTGATTTTACCAGCATTAAATCCAGCCTGGCAAAAACCTTTGGATATTCGGCCATCGAATCTGCAAAGGTGTTGCCCTGGGAGACAGATTTGCTTAAGTCAGAGAAAATTTTTCTCAGACGCCCTTGCAATCCTTCACTGACCGTATCAAGTGACTTTAGTATCGGCAGCCCCGCATCGAGCAAAACTGCGAGGTTGTGATATATTATTGCAAGTTTATTTCTCACGCCGAGCCTCTTTTGTATCCGCTATAATGCGTTGATAGTTAATGCTCAGAAGTACCCTCTCGATTGTATCAGTATGGCGGTTTACATCAAACAAATTAAGCCGATAAAATATTCCGGGATTTCTCTTTTTTTACAATAACCTGTTGATTCGTTCTTTATTTGTACTATATTTTATAGCGGTATGGTGTTTTTCACGGAGATGCTGATTAGTTAGGTGTTACGAGGGACTAATTATGAGATTTAAGTTCTTATCCTTATCAGCGGTTGCTCTGGCTTGTTTGACGTTTATGCTTGTCTCGTGCGAGAGTTTTTCGATTGGCCCGGGTTCGGGCCGCAGGCACAAACCTAAACATGGACCTCCTCCGCATGCTCCTGCTCATGGTTATCGCCACAAATACCAGGGTGTGGAGCTCGTTTACGATTCGGGTCGCGGCGTCTATGTTGTCGTGGATTTTCCCCTCCATTTCTACTTCGAAGGCAACTATTACCGTTTTCATGAGCCACACTGGGAAGTGGGCGTCAATATTGACGGTCCGTGGGAGTCTGTATCTGAAGAGGCGCTTCCTCCGGGTCTTCGAGCCAAAGGAAAGGGCAAGGGTAAATCGAAAGAGCATCCCGGCCGTGGGCGCGGACTTCAAAAGGACAAGTGGTAGTTTGTACGCCATTGGTTCGTCCGGCATGGTCCCTATATCTCTTGAGGCGGATTCCGGCGAGCCGGGGTAAATGTCCTGGTTTTTTTTCCGAAATTTAAGTGAGAATTTTGTGTTTCGAAGTCTAACATAAGAGCTTATAGGCTTTGAGCGACGTGAAAGGAACAGACAATGAAAGCAAGTGCTTTGGAAGAGATTAAATGGTATGTAGATATGGCCGCGAAAGAGAGGGGGGAACCGGGCATTTGTCATTCATTTATGGCGAGTCTGGCTACAGCCATTAACTACATCGAGGGTGACGTCGATCCGGTGTGGTTAATGGGGACAAGCGGCTTTGCATTTCGGATATTGATGAACAAGTGTTTGTGTCCGAGCGCTATGAGTATGTTCGACTTTTCAGCAGTGCTGCCGGAAGCGGTTGAACAGATGGGATATCGGTGCGGGTACGTGAGCCGGATGTGGGATGAAAAGGAGTTGGAAAAACAACGGCAAGCTGAGGGGAATGCTGCAATCGTGGAGGGGATCGAGCAGGGTAGGCCTGCTATTGTGTGGGATGTGGCGGATTGTGAGTGGGGATTGATTGTAGGATATGATGCAAATCGGAAATTTTACACGACAATGACACATGCGGGACTGCCATCGAAATTGAAGTATAGCAAGCTTGGACAAAATGGGATTGATATTTTGTCGGTTGCTATTCCAAGTGAGCGGAATAACCGAAGCCGGGAAGAGATTGTACGGAAATCATTGGTGATGGCGGTTGACCATACTGAGCAGCGGGAGTACATTGATCGACCTGACTATCAGAATGGCCTGGCGGGGTTTGAAATGTGGGCGGAGGTGATGGATGCGGGGGCAATGCTTGCCGAGGCGGGAAAGTTGAAATGTTGTGGTGATGACGCATTGATGTTTGCAGAGTATTATGCGGGATGCTTCTATGGGGCGAGGTGTTATGCACGGGATTATCTGAACATGATTGCCAATGACGATGAGCGTCTGAAAAAGGCGGTGGCTTATTATGAAGAAGTGGCGGTATGTTTGCAGCCGGTATGGAAGTGTTTTGTAAAGAGGGAATGGCCTGAGGCAAAAACGTTCAAGAAGCTGGGGCAGGATATACGGGATGCGAAAGAAGCAGAAAAGAAAGGGGTCGAGTTTATCAAGATGTATCTTGGCCGGATCGTGGAAGGTGTTTCTGAA
>CAYTND010000273.1:0-4029 GCA_964438965.1 uncultured Pirellulales bacterium | reverse complement strand
GGTCCTGAACGACCTCCACATCCGCCATATCACCTATGATATCATCAAGGTCGTAATCGACTCTTTCGTCCTTGAAGGAATCGCACACGGCCTCGATGTCTTCGACGCTGCAAACTACAACCCTGAGCTCCATCTGTGTTTGTCTTTTTACATCCTCTATCGCAAGAACATTTGCCGGCTCACTTGTTGCAACAACCAGGGTCCCTTGCTCTATTGCAATCGGACAAACGGAGTTGCTCTTTATAAAATCAATGTCAAGTTTATCAAAAGCTTCCTTCTGTACGTCATCCGGCCTTATATGTCTGAACTTGAGGTCATAAAGTTTGGCCTGGGCCGTCAAAATATCATCGGCACTGATTTTCTCCATTTTCAGCAGCAACTCTGTGATATCAGAAGTCGGCTTTGTCTGCTGTTTTTTCCGCAGACTTGCGAGCTGCTTAGGATTAATCTTGCCCATATCCAGCAGGGCATCAGCGATATCGTACACGTGCGATTCACCAGCCTGTTCCGGAGAGTAAAGCTCGCTTAAGCCGAGCACCGACTGGCCCTCATCTGTGGGGCTTGCCCCACCGAGATATTCTTTTGGGTGGGATTTAGCCCGCCTTGCAAAATACTTTTTCGGGCTCGATGAGTCCTGTCTTTTTTCAGATATAAAAGGTAGTTTCATTCCGACAACTTCAATACTATTTCCACACCGTTCGATTCAAGCTTAACGAAAATATCGCCAATTTGGCGAACCTTAAAACCTTTTATTGAATCCCCCTCAAGAAGAATTTTATCATCTATCATACAGCGATTTCCCTGGTCCGATTGCATAATGCTCAAAAGCTGCATACCTTGTGATTTTCGTCTCATCTGCCGCTGCCAGAGCATGTTAGCATCAATTTCGTTACCTTTTCCCTCAGCACCGGTTTTCTCCTCTAAATTGGCCAAAAACGTTTCAACCTCAAAAGGATTTTTCGCCAGTTCATTCACCTTGACCTGCGGTACGTCGGAAAACTCGTAGAATTTCCCGACTATCTCATCCATCCTGTTGAACATTGCTGACTTAACGCCTGTGAGTCGAGTGATGGCTGTTTCAATCAGGGTATCTTCCGTTTTACCAGCCGCTGCTGATGCCGCTTTGGGGGTGCTCTTTTTTATCATAAAGCAAAGGCACAACAGGCCTATAATAAACAAAACGGCAAGCAACGTGGTACTTTTGCGAACTTGTTTTCCATGAGATGCTACGGTAAGGTATTCAGACTCCTGTGACTTCTCGGTACCGTCACCGGGTGCCTTGTCGGCGGTTGTGTTCATCTTTTTTTGTGCCGGTAAATCTTCAAGGCTTTGGTCGCGTAAAAAAGATAACATAACTAAGCTCCATTAAGGTGCCTCTCTTTTGAGAAGGCCTATTTTTAAACAGTTTTATTCTGGAAAAATATACTTACTATAAAGTCAGCAGATATTTGCCCCTCGGTACTTGTCTGCTTATCCAGTTTAAGCTCGCGAATTTTTATTATTCGCGGCAGCTTCTCAAGCTCTAACAGGAACGAGTAAAAGGAACTAAAATTGCCCACCAATTCCATTTTTAACGGCTGCTCTATGTAGCCGCTATTATCTTTTCTCTTGAGTGTCCGAATTGTTTTAGGCTTGAGGCCCTGTTTCTGGGCAATTACAGTTATATCGTGAAGGACCTTGTCAATTTCACTTTTCGGAGGCAGCTTGCTTTCAAAAAACTTTATCGCCTCTTCCAGTTGCTCAAGCTGTTTTGTAAGGCCCTCTGCCGCTGTAGCTGCTTTTCCGAATTTGGCTAATTGAGTTAATTTTGTCTCAAGACGCCCTTTTGTATCTGCCAGATGCCTGTTGGCCGGCTTAATCATATATTGGTAGCCCACTACTGCTACACCAAACAATAAGACGGAAAACACAGCTTTTCTGAAACCGCTTGTCATAATTATGTCCTCATCTTATTTTAGTTAATTAGTTAATTAGTTAATTAGTTAATTGGTTAATTCACTAATCCGCTAATTCACTAACTCACCGTATTAAAAATTCCATATCGTATTTTCAGCTCTGTCCCTGATTCTCTTAACGTCTTCCTTGGTAAGGTGCACGTCTTTCCTGAGCATTGCCGTCAGTTTGAATTGCCTTAACGTGGTACTATCCTTGACTTTATGTTCTTTGGACTCCACCAGCGCTACATTGTCCAGCAAACTCGAATTACTCAGCCGTTCGATATAGGCTGCAACCTGAAGGTCGCTCGGTGCCATACCTTCAATATTTATATGAGTCTCTAACAGTTTCTCTCGTGAGACTTTGTCTTTAGCCGCTGCCGCCTTTTTAGCCTGTGCGGCTTGGTATTTACTCGTTGGCGCAACACGGCTGGTCTGCCTGGGTTCCTTCTGGACCAGGCTCAGTTTTAACAGCGACACACCCTGAGGCAGGTTATTCGTCAACGACGCTAACAAAACACTTCTGGGCACCGGCTCAAGAAGCTCTGCCGTCGTAAGAGCTGTCCTCATCATTGCACCGCGCTTTGACTGAAGCTCTTCGAACTGTTTTATGGCATCTTGGATCTGGGACATCTTGGTAGTTACGAGTTTTTCCTTAATACCACAGGCCCGCTGGCGTATCTTGATAGTCATAAATGAGCTGCATAACGCTATCATCACCACCCCAAACAACACAAGATATATCAGGTTTGTTCTGCGCGATTCGTTGTTTTGAACGTAATCATCGGGCACAAAATTTATATTAGCCATTTTTTAATTTGCCTCCTCTTGGAACACGGAATAACACTAACTTGTCAGTGTCTTTCAGTGTTCTCGTCACTGTCCGTCAGTGTCTCTACGACAGGCTAAGTCCAAAGGCGATAGCCCAGTTGACCTGACAATTCCTTCTATCTATCGGGGTGCCTAAAGAGCCTTTATCACGTTCGCAGTCCCCGCCCAGACGACGGGCGTCGGTTATTTCCACTGCCGCCAGGCAATCTCCCATCTGTGCCGGTATTTCCAACTGCTTTGCTATCGTTACACACATGTCTTTATCTACATTCTGACCTGAAAGGAAAATCAGACGCTCGATTTGAGCTTTTGGATACATTGAGGCGAAGTGGCGTCTGCAGGCGGTCAGCTCCAATACCAATGTGTTGACTACTTTCTTATTGCCGAGCTGGCTTAGTCCTGTTGATATAGAACGGGCAAAAAGCAAATTCTTATGACGGCAGATTACAACATTTGTACTGTTCGCCTCGATACAAACGAGCATTACAATCACTTTAAGGTCGGATTTACGCCGACCAAAAAACCTGGTATAGCAGTTTGCCAGCGCTACAGGCCAAACACCTATGGACTTAATCGCCAGACCGGCCTTTTCGTATATCGCCAGGTGCCTGTCGATAATCTTGCGCTCTGTTGCCATCACCAGAACATTATTATCCTCCATCGAAATGTACTTCATCAATGTGTTCTCTTGAATGGGTTCGAACGGAAGTCTCTGTTTTATCTTTGAAAAGATAACATCTTCGAGCTTGCTTTCGTCCGCCTTCGGCATTTTCATTTGGTCGATAAACAGCTCACGACTCGACATTGCCGCTATCACTTCTTTGCCCTGAAAATCGCCGTTCGATGTCAACTGACATAAAGTATCGATAGCCCACCTTTGCCACTTACCGCTGCCGGATTTCACATCCTTGGGAAGGTTCTCACTGCTGCCGGCAATTAAACTTATACCCTTTCCGTTATCTCCAAGCTGGACCAGCTTGAGGCCATCGTCTCCAATATCAACACCAATCGAATATGCGTGCTTTTTCAAGAGTCTAAACATAAGAAATTCACCCACAAAGGCGTATTCTTTTATCAAGCGTAACGCTTATAATACCTGCAAGGGTTTTTATTCCGCTACTCCACATTAGATTAGCCGAAACTCAGGCCTGGGTTCCAATTTCGCTGTACGGGCGGTTCGCGAACCGCCCCTACAAAACAAATGCCTCCGGCTGAATCCTACCGATTTATCGGGTTTCCAGGTCTTTACCTGCATTACATTACT
>CAYTND010000272.1:0-4030 GCA_964438965.1 uncultured Pirellulales bacterium | reverse complement strand
GGTATAGACCCTCCGGCCAGATTGTTCCCATATCATGGTGCGCCGTTTTCTCGGCTATCACTATGTCACCCGGCTGCAACTGCTGGTTCACAGCTCCTGCAATACCCGTGAAGATTACTTTGTTCGGCTGGAAGTGTTCTATCAGCAGCGTAGTTGTCATAGCGGCGTTGACTTTGCCTATACCCGTCCAGGCGATGACAACTCTTTTACCGCTCAATTTCCCACTGACGAATCTGATTCCTTCGATTCTCTGTTCCTGCGTATCTGTCAGCTCATCCTCAAGCAGTGTGATTTCTCTTTCAAACGCCCCTAATATTGCTGTAATCGGCTCGGAACTTACTTCTCTTACTTCTCGGACAGGTGAGCTACACGAACTAAGCAACAGAATAACCGATACGCAAATAACCGCCAGGACTGCCCTATGCCTCATTGGACTCTTTCTCCAAATTTATGCGATTGAAAACTGCGAGCGAGAGGACTCGAACCTCCACGTCCCTAATGGACACCAGGACCTAAACCTGGCGCGTCTGCCAATTCCGCCACGCTCGCATATCGTATTGCGTATTGTGTATATCGTATCGCACATGGCACTGTCATTGCTGTAGAAGCAAGAATCCACTTCAAATCTAACGTCGTTAATCCGGACGAGTAGTTAAAATGGAACATCTTCTTCATGTCCCGTTTTCTTGACCGGCTTGTCATCTTTGTTCTTCGTCACATCTGCCTCGGTGATTTTCTCAATCTGCTTTTCAGCCTTTTGCAATATATCCCGACAGTGCTTAATAAGCGTCATACCCTTTTCATATTGCTCCAGACTATCCTGTAGCGGAATCTCGCCCTGCTCAATCTTTCCGACAATATTTGTAAGCTCTTTTATCGCCCCCTCAAAACCCAATTTGCTGAGGTCATTTTTTCGCTTTTCGCCTGCCATTTCTTTTCCTTTTATTTTTTACCGCTGTTTTTTTGTAGTCAGTGTTAGTCCGTGTTTCAGTCTGTGTAAGTCCGTGTTCCTTTTTACTTTTTTGTTACCTTACTTTCAATCAAATTCTCCTCGGCAAGTTCCGTAATTAAATGGTCTCCGATTCGGACATCCTCTAAGGTTCTTACTAACAAGCCTGTCTTTTTGTTGGTGGTAATGCTGTATCCCCGCTGCAAGACCGATTTGGGATTCAAACCTGCCAGGCGATTGGCCTGCGCTGTAAGCTGCATCCGGCAGTTGTTGATAATTATACGAATCCCCTTATCACTTTTATACTGCCAATTGTTCAACTCGACTTTTTTGTTCCCCAGGAGCCGATGCGGCTCGATCCTGGCAATCTGCTCATAAGCCGCCGAGAGTTTTTCACGCGCTCCGGCCAGCAACTCTTTTATTGTTTCGGCTAACTCTGCGTTTAGCTCGTCCAATTGCTGCTGAGCATTTTGAACGAGCAAAAGTGGATTTCTAAATACCGCATTAGCCAAAATGATTTCCAGGTTCTGCTGTGCCAGCTTTACCCTCGCCTTCGTTTGGCCTGTCAATCTGCGTTCTATACCGACTAATTGTCCTAAAACTTCCTGCATATCCGGAACTGCCACAACGCCCGCTTTTGTCGGCGTTGATGCCCTGGCATCGGCCACGAAATCTGCAACCGTAACATCGACCTCGTGCCCAACAGCACTTATGACAGGTATCTTCGAATTGAAAATCGCCCTGGCTAAAATCTCCTCATTGAAGGCCCACAAGTCCTCCAACGCCCCGCCGCCTCTGCCGACAATAAGAACATCGAGTTTGAGCTTCTTATTGCGTCTGTTTATGTCCCGCAGTGCAGCCGCGATTTTTTCCGCAGCCCCTTCACCCTGAACCGGTACCGGATAAAAAAACAGCTTCACGCAGGGCCAGCGGTGATGAATGCTGTCAATTATGTCGTGCACCGCCGCACCCGATTCGCTGGTCAGTATCCCTATTTTTTCCGGGTATGTCGGGATTGGTTTTTTATGCACATCGTCAAAAAGCCCCTCGGCTTGAAGTTTTTTTACCATTTGCTCGAAAGCCAGCTGAAGCGCACCGACACCTTCCGGCTCCAGCTTATCGACATAGAGCTGATACTTGCCCCCGACCGTATAGACGTCGATATGACCCGTCGCCAATACTGCCATTCCGTCCTTGGGCGAAAACTTGACATTTCTGAACTTGCTCGCCCACATGACGCACGGCAGTATTCCGCTTTGGTCTTTCAGCGAAAAGTAACAGTGCCCGCTTGTATGATGTTTGAAGTCGCTTATTTCGCCTCTGATTATCAGCCGTGAAGGCAGGTTCTCTTCGAGAGCCACCTTGATTAATGAATTGACCTGGCTGACCGTATATATTTGTTTTCTCTTCTTCATTTGTCGCACACAGCTATCCAGTTCGCTATTGAACCAGGACCGCCCAACAGCCCTTTGATGGACAGCGTAACGTAAGCTTGCTTTTGCCTTTAATACGTTCAGGACTTGGCCATTTATATCCTTGCTTCAATCCTCTCATAATAAATCTTTCTAATAAACAGGGTGATTACAGTTTGTGCCTTTTGGTTATGCCGATTATACACCCAAATTGCCAAGTGGTTCGTAAAACTTCTCCGGTCGGTCGCTAAGCGTGTTTGTCAGAGTGCCGAGTTTTTGGATGGTACATTCGATGCGAGCGCCCGGCTGTAAATAATCGCCTGTGGCCAAACCTACGCCCGATGGCGTGCCGGTGGCAATAACGTCACCAGGCTCCAGTGTCATTATATGGCTTAAGAACGAGACGATATCGGCTACCGGATAAATCATCTGCGATGTATTTGCTTTCTGGCGGACCTGGCCATTGACGGTAAGGACCATATCCAGATTTTGCACGTCAGCGACTTCGTCGCAGGTCAGCAGGTACGGCCCCATCGGCAAAAATCCGTCAGACCATTTGCCGTTCAACCAGTCATAGAATTCATCCCACGGCCGTTCGGCCCTGTTCTTTGTAAAAGTTACGCTGCGGGCTGATACATCGTTGACGATTGTATAGCCGGCGATGTAGTCAAAGGCACTATCGGCCGAAACGCCCTTGGCTTCTTTACCGATTACTATCGCAAGCTCAAGTTCATAATCGACTTCTTTGCTATAGGACGGCCAGGGTATCTGTTCATCCGGCCCGATTACCACTGTCGGCGGCATAAGAAACGGCCTGGGCACCGTCGTCATTCGAGGCGAATCCGAGAGGCCGACATTAAAGCCGCGGGTAACGCTGGCCTCCTTAATATGCTCGCTGTAATTGCCTGCCAAAGCGAGCGCTTTGCCCGGCCGGGGGATAGGTGCAAGAAGCCTGACCGAATCCAGAGGAATTAAATCATCGGCTGAATCAGTCAGCTCGGCAAGCTTCGCAAGGCAGGCCGAACCTTTTTGCAGAATTTCTTTCACACTGCGGGGCGGATTTGCACCATCCCAGGCAGATGGGATATCTATTACCCCCTTCTCAGCCAGTATCCCACAGGAAACCGACTTAGCTCTAAAATATGTAACCAATTTCATTTGCTTACTCTTATATCCTATTTCTATTTAATGGGAATAAACAAATTCAAAATTCATTAGTTTTGTGGTGGCCTGATGTCTGCGTGACAAGCGCAGTGTGCCTAAAAAAAACTGCAAATACATCACGTTGTGACAAGTGCCAAAACTTCGTCTAATTTAGCCGTCGCCAGACATGTGCAAGTATCCGCAGCTCCATAGTACATCCACAACTCATCGCCCCGAATTAGAAGGCCGGTCGGAAACACCACGTTTGGCGTCAAACCAGACATCTCGTATGGTGCCTCGGCTTGGAATATCCAGTTTCGTGAGCGGGCAACAACTTTGTGAGGCCTGTCTTTGTCCAACAGAGCCACACCGGTTCGATAAACAAGTTGGCCACCATAAGCCTTAACACCGTGGTATATCAGAAGCCAGCCGTGTTCCGTGAGAATTGGAGGTGGCCCTGCACCTACCTTTGCACCATCCCAGGCAGCGCCACCAAGCTCCGGCAGCACACAGTGTGGCTCACCCC
>CAYTND010000271.1:0-4060 GCA_964438965.1 uncultured Pirellulales bacterium | reverse complement strand
CCCCCTGAATCTTTCCATGCCGCCTCTCATGCCACCTCCACGGCCGCCCATCGGTCTTCCCTCCGAACGAATTGTAACCATCTGGGCACTTCCTCCTCCAGGTCTCGGAGGCCCACCTCGGGCTGTTGGCCTTGAACCCCTCGGCCCACCTGGCTGCGAAGAGCTTCCTGCATCGAAAGGGGCAAAGGTTTTTTTCTTGCCGTCCCATTCGATAGTAACTTGCGTAGGCTCAATTGCTATAATCTTTGCGTCTCCCACCTTATCACCGACTTTGTACAACTTGCCCCTTATTATTACCTCATCACCAAATATACCAACAACCTCCTTTACGGGATGCCGCTTCGGCGGAGGCGGCGCAAACAAATTGTTCTTTTTCAACTCATCAGCAAGCGCCTTGTATTTCGCAAAATACTTGTCCATATCTTCGGCGTCCTTATTTTGCGCAATAGCTGTCTTAACTATGTCTTCTGCTTTGGCTGGGGCCGTAAAAAAGCCCGTTATCTTAACCAAAATCAAAACCGCCAAAACCGCTGAAACACCAAGCAGTACAACTGAAACCAATTCTTTCTTTTCTTTCAGATCTTTCAAATAATCAATTTTCATAATCTGCCTACCTTACTTAATAAATGTTGATACTGTCAGGTCCAGGTCAACTTCCTGGGGCTTTTTCTTATCGATTCTCATTCGCAGCTCTTCGACCCCAACCAGATAAGGATTCTTTTTCAGGTTGGCCAGCAAATCGAGCACCTGGGTGAACCTGCACTTAGCACTGCATTTCATACGCAGCAATCTATACCCGGCCTGTCCTGGTTTCCCGATAGAAACAACCTGCAAAGGCTGATTTTTTATTCCCGCCTTCTTTAATTGTTCGGTAAGTTTATCTATAAACAGGAACTTCTGTGTTTCTTCCTCTTCCGGCATCTTAAACACAGGCACAATCGACATCAAGCCTGCTCGCTTGGCCTTGTCCACATCGATAAGCTCTAACTTATCTTCCAATAGGGCCAGTGATGCTCTTGCCTCTTTCCAGCGGTCAAACCATTTGGATGCAAACCAAAACACCAGGATAGCTGCTGCGCACACAGCACCAATTTTCAATATCCGTATGTCTCTTTGATTTAATTTTTCTATCATAGCTTTCAAACCTTCTACGCGAGTTCTCTATTTGGTAAAATTTTTGTAATGAAAAGTTATAGTAAATTTGATCTTCTTGCTTTTGGCATCTCTGCTCGGGTTCGTCTTTACACTTTTTATGTTCTTTCTGTCCTGCAGACTTTTCTCGAACTTGTATAGCTGCTCATTGCCGTCTGCCTGGCCGGTTATAGTCACCGGCTGGCCCTTCTTAAAATGAAAACTCTCCAGCTTTATACCTCTCTCACCGCTCGCATTAACCTGACCCAGGAGGTTGAGTAAATCCGGCCTTTGCTGTGCAACCGTTTTGATTAGTTTCTGCCGCTGAATTAGCAGATTCATATTTGTATCTGAAAAAGATGCTTCCAAACGCTTTTCGATCGCCTTCGGACTGGCCATATCAACACTACAAAGGACAACAGTTGATAGCACTAACATTACCGCCGCAATTACACACGCTACCTTTGGTGAATACAGCCAATGCTTCTTTTCCTTTTTTGTGGTCGGGCTGTACAGATGCTCGAAAATATTAAGCTCATCCTCACTCGCCTCAAGTGCCATTAGCCCAAGACCTATCGGCACGCGGTATTTGTAGATACCCTCAACACTGATTTCCTTTGGTACCCTCGAATCTTTAACGTCCGGAAGGGCTACTCGCGCATTCAATCCTGCCGACCTGAGAGATGAAACTATGCTCACATGCGCAGCGTCACCGTCCGAAAGTACAAAAACCGGCAATTCCGCTTGCTCGGCGTAGCCAAACAATTCCAGCACGCTCCTCATGTCCTGGACAAATCTTTCGCAGGTTTGCATTTGCTCATCTTCGCCCTTTGCCGCAAGGTCCTCCATCCCTATATCCAGGACCATAGCATTGCTCAATCGCCCATCTTCAGTCAGACAAACCTGAGTATTCCGTGCTGCCATACTCACAACAACAGCGTGTTTTTTATCTCCCGAAAAGAACGCCTTCCACGCCTTTACTAATCCCTCGCAGTCTAATAGTATTTTCGTAGGCTCAAAACTCCGCACATCTTCTACAAAACCCTGTAGCAGCTTTTTTCTTGCCGCCGCTACGATAACACCTACCTGCCCGTTCTGCATCTGGTCCGCTCGCCAGGCCAGTTCCATTTGTTCAACAGGCAGCGGCAGCCGGGTTTCAGCTTGTAATTTAACTATCGATGCGGTTTCTTCCTCACCCACTGCAGGTACACTCATTCGATAAAAAGCCACCCCTGCCGAATTAAAGCCAACCACGATTGCTTTGTTATCGTCAGCGCCCGTATGTGCCGTCGGCTCAACGGACAAACCACACTCGGCTGCAAAGACCCGCCAGTCCGTGTCAGTATCTTCGCTGCTCTTTGTCCAGAGAACTCTTAAAGCCTCCTTCTGTTCCCGAAGCTCTATAGCTTTGAGCTTACTTTCCTCCTGTGCTATTGCTACTACAGACCGCTGTGTCCCGATATTAGTTTTGGTTATCTTACTGCTCATCAATTACTTGCTCCCTGATACCAGTAAAGTACCTTACAAGGACTCGAACTCCTGTCCACGACCGCCTCAGTTTCCAATGTTGCTCCTTTGGGGCCGTTTCTGTCAGCCGTTGCGACGCAGCGAATCGTAAAGACATCGGAGCGGGTGGTTATAAAACCCGCAATTTGCTTAAAATTATCAATGGTCATCGACGGCACCTGCATTACTTCTGCAATGCTTTGCATCCCGTATAACAAAGTCTCCCTATATGCCACTATATTCTCAGCAAGCTGCTCAGCCGAATCACCACCACCCAACAAAGCTGTCAGAACAATTCCTGAGGCTGTATTGATGTTTATCCTCCCTGGCACCTTTTCATTGTCATCTACTGTTATTTTGTCTGCTATTTGATTAAACGTCTGCAAGTCCAGTTGCTCAGCTTCATCCGAATTCTGTTGCGAACTTGGTTGGGCCTGCTTTGGGCTGTTCCTATTTATCAAATCACCTATACTTTGGTATCCGTTGTTCGGGCGGTTATCCACAATCCATTTGGCCTGGGAGCTACTAATACCAAGAGAGCTTGTCAACTGGTTCTCATTGGCATTGTTGATATTAGTCCTTGTATTACCCTCGGCGTCTTTATTATTGTCATAAGAATAGCACGTCAGATACGCAATCCATCCTTTATCCAGCTCACTATCTCCGTCATCATTTGGAGGACTTTCGTCACCGTCCTGTTCATTGTAATCCAGTTGGTCGTTGAAGTTGGTGTCCTCTCCATACAGCAGCTCTGGGGTAACATCCTTGACCAAAAGCAGCTCGCGTATTGTCCTGAGCGGACCATTCCGGGCCATATATCCGAACGGCAGATTCTCATAATATCCGCCTTCAACACCACCCTCGCTCGGCGTATCATCTTGGTCCCGCCAGTCAATTATCGCATCTGCAATTTCTTCAAGCATCTTCGGCAATTCTAAAAGCTGTCCTTTTGTGACAGTGTTTATATTTAACTTACTCGACTCATCAACAACCCGAACGGTAAACCAGCAGCTCTGGAGCCAAATATCATTAAAATCTTCATCATTATCGCTCCACAAATCCGTCAGATTGTCACTTTCTCTTGTGTCCTCATTCAGCACCCCGATAGCTTTTTCTATTCCCGCACGAGATGCCCACTTGCACCTGGTCCCTTCAATCCTCGCAAGGCAGACCTTCGTATCAAGTCGGCTTTTACGCCCGAGCACCGCAACAATCACCATAAGCACCACTACTACCCACAGCACTGTTACAAGAACAAGCCCTTTGTTATTGACCTTAGTACACATTTTTTCAGCTATTGAGCTTTGCGTTATTAATGGAATACAGGGTGGCACCCTCAAACCCTGGCCGCCGGCGGGCGAGCTTGTTTGGGGGTGGTCTTGCAGGTAAAGCCTGCCTCTTCTGTAAATTTTTAGTTTCATTT
>CAYTND010000270.1:0-4061 GCA_964438965.1 uncultured Pirellulales bacterium | reverse complement strand
GACCAGGTCAGTCGATGCCCGTATGCAGGCTGAAGCGGATGGCCAGGAAGAATCCGGTTCCGGATTTCCAGAAACACCGAATGCCGTTAGAAGTGGGCCTTTTCGGCAGACTGGTGGAAGTTGGATACAGACTTCTAACGGGGCGAACGCAATGAATGCTTTAAGTCGGCGCGATAATGGTGGAAGTTGGATACAGACTTCTAACGGGGCGAACGGTGGAAGTTATCGGGCAAAAAGTTCTCCGTTGGATGAACTAAATAAACTTTCGCAGGCCGAATTATCCGTCAGGGCCAAGCGTATTAGGGGGCCGCACACCAGTCCTGAATCTTTCTCGGAGGCCAAGTTCAATCAGCACATCCAGGCGGCACAAGGCCATCTAAAGGCCGGCAGGTACTACGCGGCAGCGGATTCTTTTGCTTTAGCGTCTATTTATAAGCTGGATCCCGGCGAAGCCGGGTCGGATACGGTCCAGGCCGGTGGCCTGGCACTTTGCTTTGCCGGCAGGGGCCATGCGTTATTTGCCGCCGGCGAATATGTCAGCAGTGCGCTGTTCCTTTCCAGGGCGCTCGAGATTGCTCCGGAATATGCACGGACTAAAATCGACCTTGCCGCTATGTTAGGCGGTCAGAACAAGCTCGAGAGCAGAATAGCTGAAATTAAGGAATGGTTGGGACGAAGCGGTTCCACAAAGCTGAAATTTCTCTTAGGCTATGTTTATTACCGGATGGGCAGACTCGGCCAGGCAAAGCAGGCTATCGAAGCGGCTTCCGAAAAGATGCCTCAGTCATTGGCTGTGGATACGATTAAAAAAGCTATTGACGATGCAATAGCAGGACAGTAAGCCTCATCGCGTGCCGCGGCACTCGTAACACCCGTAACTGGTGAGTGGCTAATTAATTTTTCACGCCGACAGGCACGATAGTCCAGCCAACAGAAAACCATTGTTTATATAATTGGTGCGATTCATCGCACCTAATTTGGGGCATTGTCAATAATATATATTACTGTTTTGTTTTGAGCGGGTTTTCGGATTCGTTGTAAAAGCGGTTCTGGAGCTTTAGAATAGTGTCGTCTTTTTTGAGGATTTTAATTAATTCGACGAGCTGCTCGGCCTGAGAGTTTATTAATAATTCGCCGAGTTCGGATTTAGCATAGCTGCCGTCGCCGGCATAGTGGTTTGGGTATTGAGCATACCAGAATATTCCCGTGTATTTTGTGGGGATGTGTTTTAAGCGTGCCAGGTCCCGGCCGGACTGTTCTTTTGCGCGGTCCATATGCACAAGGTCGGGTCTTGAGGCCTGCATCATCGAGGTCTCGGTTTCTCCTGCGTGGCCCCCGGTTTTGGTCTCTCTGAGCTTTTTTACTTTT
This sequence comes from uncultured Pirellulales bacterium, assembly GCA_964438965.1. Lineage (GTDB taxonomy): Bacteria > Planctomycetota > Phycisphaerae > Sedimentisphaerales > Anaerobacaceae > NIOZ-UU13. Next base: position 2,693 of record CAYTND010000270.1, on the reverse strand, counting down.
TCTGCCACTTCCGGATTCGTTTGGGGCCTGAACAATACGACGCAATAGTCCCTCTGTTTTTCAAGCTGGGTTAAGCAGAAAAAGGGCAGAAAACTATTGTTTCCGCCATGGCCGTTCACAAGGACAATTTTCTTGATTCCGTTACGGGAAATTTCATCACATGTCTGCTGCAAGATATCCCAAATGAGCTTTGGGCTGTATGCAATTGTTCCGGGCTGGTGTTTTGCTTCTAATATCTGGCTGAAATAGTATTCCGGGAAGACAAGAGCGTATTCTTGTTTGGCCGCACGTAAAGCAATTTCCCTGACGTCAATTAAATCTGTACCAAGCGGCAAATGAGGTCCGTGCTTTTCGAAGACACCTATTGGAATAAGGCAGATGCCTGCGGATTTTTCTACGGCTTTTATAAAATCGGGCGCAGTAAGCTCTCCCCATTTAACCGAAAGATCAGACGAGGAAGCGGGGCCTTTTCCGGCAAAGACACCCGCAGCGGTGAAAATAAATAAAGTAGAAAGTAAAATCATGATTAAAGTAAGTTGTTTGTGTTTCATGACTTTGTTCTCCTTTTCAAACTCTGCGTGAAAGGACAATTCCTGATTGTTTAGATGCCTGCCTCGAGTTGTGTGAGTATTGCTCTGGCTTTGCAGACTTTGTTGCCGGCGGGGCCTTGCCAGTGAAGCTCGGCATTTTTTTTGAGCAGTTCTTCGATTCTTTTGCAGGCTACAAGTACAGTGGCGTGATTTTTATTGCCCATAAATCTGCCTACCTCAGAGGACGACATCTTTGTGCGCTTTCTGGTCAGATACATACTAAAATGGCGTGCCAGGGCTACTGTCCTGTCTTTTTTTGATGAGTGTATATTGGCCGGCGTTGTGCCAAAATAAGCCGCGACGGCTGATACGATATCCGATACGTGCACAATCGGGTCGCACCTTTCCATGTGTTCGGTCAGAACGGCTTTAGTCATAGACAGGCTGATTTTATTGTTTTTCAGTGCCGAGTATGCAATTAATTTCAACAGGGCTCCCTCCAGCTCCCGCACGTTTGTGCGCAGATTTTCGGCGATGTATGTTATTACGCTTTCAGGGACCGGCGAGTTTTGAGTTTTGAGTTTTAACTTTTGAGTTTTCAGGTACTGCCTGCATATTTGGCAGCGAGTGCGGAAATCAGGAGTCTGAATTTTGACAACCATTCCAGAGACGAAGCGGTTAACCAGCTTTTCGGACAGTTGTCCTATCATTTTCGGATGTGCATCGCAGGCCAGTACAACCTGTTTACCAGCCAGATTGATTGTATTGAAAGTATGCAGGAATTCCTCCTGCGTTGAAGGCTTGCTGGCCAAGAAGTGAATGTCGTCGATTGCCAACAAATCCGTTTGTCGCATTCGTCGCCTAAAAGCCTCCAGCTTTTTTGTCTTCAAGGCCAGCACAAACTGATTGACAAAATCCTCCGCTGAGAGATATAGCCAATTAGTCTGGGGGCGCTTCTTGCACACTGCATTGCAGATCCCTTGCAGCAGATGTGTTTTGCCGACCCCGTATCCTCCGTGAATAAACAGCGGATTGAAAGGGCTGTGTTGCTCACTTACGACCACTTTGGCGGCGTTATAGGCCAGCTCATTCGAGGAGCCTACAACGAACGTATCCAGGCTCAGTTTGAGTCTTCCGGATGCTCGAGGCCGGCTTCTCGATACTCGTCGAGAATCGAGAATCGACTTCGGCGAACTCAGTCGGGCCGGGGAGCGAGTAACGAGTTTTGCCTGCGAACCCAACTGGGTTCGCCTCTGGTGCCCGGAAAGCTCCGGGTCGATGCTGAAGGTTATCTTTACCTCTGCGCCGGTAACCGCCCGAACCACCTGGGTAATCTCATTCAAAAAATGGTTTTCAATCCAACTTGCTATAAAAAGGTTTGGCACTCCAATCTTCAAATATCCACCGGCAAGTGTCATCTTAGTTGAATTTTTAAACCATATCCGAAACTTTTTCTGTCCCACCTTCTCAGAAAGAGCTTTCTCGATACTCGACGAGCATCCGGCTTCGAGCATCGAGCTTCGAGCATCATCCGTGATTGTGCCCTGCATTATTATCCTCCTTGTGCCATTCTTTTTAGAACAAATAATACTGGTAAGTTACTTATTATTGGGCAATGAAAAGACAAATCAACTACGTTTTGGAAAATTTCTTTTCCACTTAATAGAGGTTGCTGTCAGTATTGAGTTTGCGCACGAAAAAAATTTGTTTTTAACAGGTTTTGCACATCGTAAGTTTGTTTTGTGGAAAAGCTGTGAATTGGATTTGTAAATCAAAATTAGAAAACTCGATGCCGGATGCTTGTCATTTCGTTGCGGTGAGGATTGCCGTGTAACCACCATCGTGGTCGAAACATTCATCAGCTAATGGAAGGGTCAGCTTTTCGGATTTTAGCTCAAAGTTGTGGTTTTTTTGCAGGAAGTCTCTAACAAGGTCATTGTTCTCGTCCTTTTGAATACTGCAGGTGCTGTAGCAGATTTTTCCGTGAGGTTTTACCATTGGTGCTGCGGTGGCGAGCAGTTTGCTTTGTGTTTTGGTCAGTTCTTTTATTGCCTTCGGCTTTATTCTATAGCGGACCTCGATGCGTCTGGCCAATACGCCTGTATTTGAGCACGGTACATCCAGCAGGACGCAATCGAATTTAGAATTTTGAATTGAGAATTG
>CAYTND010000269.1:0-4064 GCA_964438965.1 uncultured Pirellulales bacterium | reverse complement strand
GGCCGTCTTGTAAGCGGCTTCAGTTGTACAAAAACCAATAAATTGATAATAATCAGGGGCTGTTTTTAATAGAATTCGATGGCGGGACGGTTTAAAAGTTACTTTTTTCGGGGATTAGCGGTACTATTGCCGACTATTCTGACAATATGGATATTCGTCTTTGGGTACACGTTCATCCAGGAAAATATCAGCCGGCACATAGCAAACGGTTTGAATCAGCTGTTAGTATTCATTGCTGGCGAAGCCTTTGTTGCGAAGTACCTGGACGGCAGAGCGATGGGTGTAGCTTTGTCCGCAGCCGGTTTTCTTGTGGCGCTTTTTATTGTTTTTATGGTTGGAGCGCTGTTAGCCAGTGTGGTTGGAAGAAGCCTGTGGCGAATGGTCGAAAAGTTCATAATGAATACGCCGTTTTTGAGACAGGTCTATCCTTATGTAAAGCAGATTACGGATTTTTTCCTCACCCGCGAAGAAAAAAAGGATATGTTCTCAAGGGTTGTTGCGGTCGAGTATCCGAGAAAGGGGATATGGTCTGTGGGTTTTGTTACCGGCTCCGGGATCGAAAAGGTCGTGAACAACGTCAGAAAGGAATTTCTTACGATTCTTATACCCACTTCGCCGACACCGTTTACCGGCTTTGTAATAATGGTGCCGAAGAAGCAGACCATAGATTTAGATATGACAATAGAGGAAGCATTGAGATTTACCGTCAGCGGCGGGGTTATCGCGCCGGGGCAGAAGCAGGGGGTGGTTGCTTTGCCGGAGCCTGATTCAGAAGGTCAAGAATAAAAATGGATTTTGTTTTCGGAAATAATTAGAGTTATGCAAAATATGCCTAACCTTGATTTTGCAGAAGAATTTTTCAGAAAAAACTGTTAAGGAGAATAATCTTGCTTTTTACAATCACTGGTAAGCACATCGAAATAACGGAAGCTATCAGGAGACACGCAGAAGAAAAAACTTCCAAGCTCCCCAAGTACTACAATAGTATTAATCAGGTTGAAGTCATTATAGACGGCAGTCAAGGCGGTAGTACCAGCGTGGAGATAATTGCAAGGGCCGAACACAGCAAAGTTTTCGTTGGTACCGAAGCGGGTAAAGATGCTTACCGCTGCATTGATATGGCCGTCCACAAGCTTGAACGACAGCTCAGAAGAGCAAAGAGCAAGGAACGAGACAATAAACACACGGGCGGCGCAGAGCTAACAGAACTGACAGAGCCAACAGAGCAGTAGGTTGGTTTTGTGATATGTGTTTTTGATTTGGCCTGATAGGCCGTTGTGGATAATTTTGGGCGGATAAGATGATATTTGCAGATTTTGTCTGTTTTAAGGCAACAATTCCGGAGTTGAAGGCCCAGGACCGTGACGGCGTGATAACCGAGCTTGTTTCGTCACTTGATAAAGCCGGCAGGCTCGGAAAGGGTAAGTCTAAAGAGCTTGCCAGGGCCGTGATAAAAAGAGAAAAGGAAGCAAGCACAGGGATGGGTAAAGGTGTTGCCGTACCTCATGTAAAGCATAAAGCGGTTAAAGATGTGGTTGCCGTAATTGGGCTGAGCAGTGCCGGTATTGATTTTTCCGCTCTGGACAAACAGCCGGTTTATTCGGTAATACTTTTAATCAGTCCTGTGGACGAGCCGGACAAACATTTGCAGGCGATGGAAAATATCTTCAGGCATTTGCAGCATGAGAAGTTCCGCAAGTTTCTCAGGCAGTGCCGCAGCATGGCGCAGGTTGAAGACCTTCTCAGAGAGGCTGATGAAAGTTCGTATTTGTAGTGTACTAAGATAGCGTTAGGGGCGTAAAGCGCAAGGTCCAGGGTCTAAAGATGCGGGCAGAGCAGGATTCATTGGAAAAGGTGGTTTGCGAAACAGAAGTTGAGATAAAAAACGCGGACGGCCTTCATATGCGCCCTGCAATGCAGTTTGTTGATATTGCAAACCAGTCTGATAGTGATATTACCGTCAGTAACAACGAAACTGAGGTGAACGGCAAGAGTATCATGGAGATGAGTATGCTCGCTGCGACTTGTGGTACGAAACTTAAAATCAAGGCCGAAGGTTCGGACGCCGAGAAAGTAATCAGCGCTCTGCGAGAGCTTGTGGAAGAGAAATTATTCGGTGAGCCGGCACCGTGAAATTGATTTTGCCGCAGGTGCTGCTACGATATTGATTATTGAATAGAGACTAACGACTGAATATGGAAATAAAGAAGGGGATAGCTGTTTCGCCGGGCATTTCTATTGCCAGGGCGCTGATTATTGATTCCGAGGATTATCGGATTCCCCGCCGTTCAATAAAAGCCTTACAACGGACGGCTGAGATTCAACGTGTGAGAAATGCCTTTAAGGACGCTATCGGCGAATTAACCGAACTTGAGGCGGCACAGGGTAAGGCCGAGGGGGGGAAGATAAAAGATATTTTTGCTGTGCATCTGCGTTTTCTGCACGACAGAAGCCTGCGAAAGAAAATAACCGATTTGGTTCACTCTGATTCGGTAACGGCCGAATACGCCGTATCCACCATCCTTCGTGAAATTGCAGCACATTTTAGCAAGGTAAAAGATGCCTATATCAGTGAGCGAGCGGCGGATATTTACGATATTGAAAGGCGTTTGCTCATACAGCTTCTTGACAGGAAGCGAGAGGATGTCGAGCATCTGACCGAAGAGGTTACGATTATTGCTCGGGAATTGAGCCCTATTCAAACCGCCGGCTTCGACAGGAAGTTTGTCAAAGGTATTGCCAGCGATGCCGGTGGACGGACCAGTCATGCCGCTATTGTTGCGCGCTCTTTAGGTATCCCTGCGGTGGTGGCACTCGAAAACTTTACCGAGTCCGTCAGCGGCGGAGATACCGTCATTATCGACGGCAATCGCGGCATCGTCATTGTAAATCCGGACGACCAGACAATCCGGCAGTACCAGGAATACTCGAAGGAGTTTGCAGAGCTTGAGCACAAGCTCGATGCGATAAGAGGAAAGCCGGCGGTAACCCGCGATGGTGTGAAAATCACATTGTTGGGCAATATCGAATTTCACGATGAGGCCGAGACGGTCCTGCAAAAAGGAGGCGAGGGCGTAGGGTTGTACCGTACCGAATATCTGTATCTTAACAGGCGAAGCGAGCCAACAGAAGAAGAGCATTATCAGGCCTATGCCGAGACTGTCAGTGTTCTTCAGGACAGACCTGTGATAATAAGGACTTTGGATCTTGGGGCGGATAAATATACGCAAAGGAAGCGTTTTGCACCTGAGCCGAACCCCTTTTTGGGGCTGAGGTCCATCAGATTTTGCCTGCAGAATCTTACGATGTTCAAGACGCAGTTGCGTGCGATTTTACGGGCCTCCGTTCTCGGTGATGTCAGGGTTATGTTTCCGCTGATTACAAATCTGCAGGAGGTAATGCAGGCAAAGATGATTTTGCGGGATGTTATGGATGACCTCGGCGAAGAATCCATAGCGTATAACAGGGACATTCCGATAGGCATTATGATTGAAACGCCGTCGTCGGCTTTGACTGCTTTTTCGCTTGCAAGGGACGTAGATTTTTTCAGTATCGGAACAAACGACCTTACTCAATATACATTAGCCGTTGACAGGGGCAATGAATTAGTCGCTACGCTGTATTCGTCGTCGGACCCTGCGGTGCTTCGGCTTATCAGGACGGTTATTCAGGATGCGCACAAGGCACAGATAGACATTAGCATTTGTGGCGAGATGGCTTCCGAGCCAGAGTACGTTATGCTGCTGTTGGGGATGGGGATTAGAACGCTTTCGCTTACTGCGCCGATGATACCGGAGATAAAGCAGATGATTCGCTCGGTTACGATGGAGGACTGCAACAACGTGGCCAGAAAAGTTCTTGGTATGAACTCTGAAAGGCATATTTCAAACTACCTCCGCAACGCCGCGAGAAAGGTCCTGCCGGAGGCCTTTTGATTGATGAGTGGTTCAACGTAGGGGCAACCCCACGTGGTTGCCCTGAGCGCAGTCGAAGGGTTGCCCTTGATCTACTTTTATATAGCCCCCACCCCTGTGGTGGGGGTTGTCTTTGTATTTAGCCCCGCA
>CAYTND010000268.1:0-4069 GCA_964438965.1 uncultured Pirellulales bacterium | reverse complement strand
GGAAGTCAGAAATTTGAAGAAGGACTAAGATAGAAAATGACAAAGGCAGCAAGGCGAATTATAAAGAAGAGCAACGTAAAACTTGAAGGAAAGTTCACTCTCGATATTGTACAGCCTGAACCGGGCCGGCCGAAACAGCCGGGCACAGCATTAGTTGAGCCACAGGTGCGTATCGTGGAAAACCAGCCTGAATTCGCTGTTATAGAAATAAACTGTTCCTGCGGCACAGGAATGTATTTAAAATGTGAATATGCCGGTGCCAAAGCGCCGGAGGTCTCCCAAAAGCAAAATGGTGAGCCTGAAGTACCTGGCCAAACAAAATAAATGGAGAAAAGTACAATGAAAACTAACAAAAAAACAATCCTTTTAATGATTTTATTTATGCCGATATTTTTGTTATCGAACTGCGTATCTGTCCAGGAACCGCCGAAGGTTGCTGCCCGATCCGACTCTACTGAAATACAGCAGAGTGCTTCCGTAGCAAAAAGGTTCCAGGAATCTGCTTCACCGATACAGAACCCAACTGTTGTAGCCTCTGCGATGGAATTGTCGAAAAAGCATGCCATACTCTCTGAACAAGCGGCTGTGCTGCGGCAGCAAAACAGGGAACTTATTGTTCAAAAACAGCAGCTTAAAGACCAGGTTGTTGCTCTTGAGGCTCAATTAAGGCAGGCGCAAAAGGAATTAACCGAAGCAAATGACATTTTGATTACAATGCGTATTGAGTTGAATAATTGGAAAGTCGATATCCTTGGTTTTCGTGATGAAATACGTAACGCCGAAACAGCCCAGCTGGAAGCTTTGCTTAAGATACTTAAAGTTCTTGGTGGAGAGGTCAAGACGAAATCGGCCAAGGGCGAGGATACACGCTCGACCACCGTCGCATCGTTAAGTAAACCCGGCCAGTCTGAAAATTAGAAAACACTGACGTTAGGTGAATCGAATGAATAGCTCAAGAACGGTATTATCATATCTGGAAGCTCGTTGCTCGTTGTTCGTCGCTTGCGGTCTGACTCACATCTCGCGAGTGGTAAGGCACCAGTCACGAGTCGCAATATTGTTATTGCCGGCAGCTCTTTTATCAGGCTGCATCACTTATTATAAAGCTTCTGCACCAGCCGACTACTATTATCTGAATCCGAATAAGAGCTTAACTACGGTTGGAAGGGTTGCTATTGTTGAGTTGGACAACGATTCGAGTTATCCCGAAATCTCTGCTGATATAATCGAAAAACTTTATCAGGCATTGCAGAAGAAACAGATTTTCGGTTTAACTGTTGTCCGTCAGAATGACCCTTCGTGGCGAAGCTTGCAGTTGGACCTGGACTCGAAATATGCCCTTAAACAGTTATTGGCAATCCGTGAGACGTTAAAGTGCGATGCAGTATTGCTCGGAACCATTACTGAATTCAGACCTTATCCTCATATGACTATTGGACTTCGCTTGAAGCTTATTGACCTCAGAGATGGACAGTTGTTATGGGCGCTTGAGCAGATTTGGGACAGCGCCGATAAAACAACCGAGTATCGCATAAAAGACTATTTTCGCTCACAAAAGCGCGCGGGTTATGCGCCTTTGCATGAACAGTTAGTGGCTGTCAGCTCGCTTGAATTTATAAAGTTTGTAAGTTATGAGGTGGCTGAAACCTTATAGTACTCCGTTTGCAGAGTTGTCATTTGAGTTGTTACGAGATAATAGTTGGGACTTAAAGTGTAAAAATGTGTTTGAAAAAACAAGAAGAAATGTTCACAAACAAATGGTTTCGTCCAAAAAGGACGTTAACTTTAGAAAAAAATGAAAAATTCGGTAAAAATGCTAAAGTTTTGTCAAAAATGTGCGAAAAGAACCATAGATAGGATAGGTGATTGATTATTGATAATTGAATATTGATTATTGAGAGAAAAAAACAGGATTTTAGATTCCAAACCAATAGTCAATAGTCAATAGAAAATAGTCAATAGAGAAGTGCAATGATTGAAAAAGTAAATACCAGTCAAATTCAGGGCTTCCCGGAAAAAACGCCATCCAGGCAGCCCAACTCTGCGGCGGCTCTTACAGGTAACAATACGGATGTATCTGTGCAGGTCGATTATGCTTCTTTTATTGACAGGGCAATGCAGACCCCACAAACGGACACCCAGGCTGTCCAGAGGGCAGGAGAGCTTTTGTTGTCAGGTCAGCTTGAAAGTCCGGAAAACATCCGAAAGGCCGCAAAAAACATCATAGAGTTTGATATATAGAGGCTTTAGAAAAAAGTGTTGAATCACAAGGCTGGCCACGGATGGTCTAATAAGAAGCCTGAACGGATTTTATGAACTCGGCGAGGAAATGTGTACACTTAGCGCTCTAAGGTTACCCATCCCTCGCCGTTCTTTTGTTTGTAACGTGGGGACTGCCACACATTAAGAGCTTATCCGAATAACCGGGTCGTTATGAGGCCGGGCGAAAAGTTCCACCGTTAGGTGTCCTGCGGAGAGGCCAAAGCGGCAGGCCAAAAATGCCTGGCCGCCGGCAGGCGAGCCTCGCCAGGCGTGGTTTTCTCTACGTTGAGAACGTTTTTTCACCGACAACGCAGGCATCGGGCTTCCCTTGGGGATAGAGCGGGTTATTGGGATAGGCTCTAAAGCGGCCACATTTTGTTCTGCACCAACAGAGCTTGGGCTTGCGCCTGATTGGGGCAGGTTCACAAAATGGAAACATAAAAAATTGCGATGGTTCTGCATCATATAAAACTGCGAAAGCCAATTGGGGAGAAATTCAAAAAGCTTTGGAAATATTACCTCTGCCAGAGCTTTTTGGCTGCCATTGCTCTGTTTATCATTGTTCTGGTTCTGGGCAAGGACAAAATGGTCGTAATCAGTGCAATGGGCGCCACCGCTTTTATCGTATTCGCAATGCCAACCGCTGCCTCCGCGCAAACAAGAAACGTCATTGGCGGCCATCTGGTTGGCTTAGGCTTGGGAACTATATTCTACTTTGTAACACTGCCATATCTTCTTGAGTATCCCCTCGTAGTGGGAATTGCTATTTTTATTATGGTAGCGTTGGACGTCGAGCACCCTCCCGCGGCAGGTACAGCCTTGGCCGTCGTGATAAATGAGGTCTCACCTGATGTCTTCGTCACCATAATGGCATCTGCGGTAGTACTCTCACAATGCCGTTATTACCTGAGACATTACTTAAAAGATTTGATATAGACTGCCTACTCGGCCTCGATGCCTGCTGCTCATAAAGCCGAGTGTTAAACATAAAAATCGAGTATCTGTGCTGTCAGACCATCGTCGATGGGCACTCTTGCTATGTCCAACCGGTCTGTATAGGTAAGGGTTCCCAAGGCCGGCTTATGGGCTTTGGGGTTCCTAACCGAGTTACCGGAGTGATTGACCTGGGCGTTTGCAGCCGGTTCCCAAACGCACTTTTTTGTATTTGGTGTTCCGGCAGCATCGCTCATTTTATGGAACTTATCGGTTGACCTGCTTGTTGTATGGCGCAGTTCGCAAATACTTTTGCTAAGAGGAACAGTTCTAATAACTCTGCATGAAATTCTTTTTCTCATTCCACCCCCCGACAACAATCATTTTAGCAGATTCGAGCAGTTAAATCAAGGAAAATCTCATCGACCTCAGCCACAGACCCTGCTTTTTTGTGTCTAAGGCGATACCGTTTGTGCTCAGGCGATATTATAGGACAGGAAGGAAATTTACGATGGATAACTATTGAATCCGTGAGTAGAATATTTTGGGTTTAAGTTGGTTCCGGACAGTGTTTAGTGGTTATCAGATTACCAGGTTATCAGGTAGTGGGTATCAGGTAGTGGGTATCAGGTTACCAGAATATAAGGTTAACTGCACAGCATAAATTTGTCTTTTCCTGGTATCCTGATTTTCTGATATTATTCACCCAGGTTTCCTGATGGCCTGATTTCCGAATTATTTAGTATTCGGCTCTTGGCATAAGGAATATACCGATGCAGATTATCGCTCAATGCCCGTCTTGTGGCAGTACCTGGATGCTTGATAGTAGTGCCGCTGACCGAAGAATAAACTGCCGCAAGTGTGGCAAATTATT
>CAYTND010000267.1:0-4092 GCA_964438965.1 uncultured Pirellulales bacterium | reverse complement strand
ACCCAAATTTTATCACCAAGAGCATTCACAAACAAGCCTTCGACGAACTCAGACCAGGGTTTTAGTGTACCACCCCGAATTCTACCAATAACGCAAACCAAGTAATATAACCTATTTACGTGATGGATGCAACACTTTAGACAACGTGCCGGTCAAATTCCGGCTGAGGGGTGCGATAATTGTGTTTTTGCTCTTGCTTTTGGGGTTTTTCGCTGCTATATGTTTGGATTATGGAGACAAAATTAGCCGTTCCCATAGCAGCGAAGGATTTAGATACGGCCAGACGGCAGGTCAAAGCAGCGATGGGTGCCGGTGCCGAGATGCTCGAATTGCGGACAGATTATCTCGAAAACCTCAATGCCGATTTAGTTAAAAATTTGATTGCCTATGTAAAAAATGCCGGCGATAAACAACTGCCGATAATTGTAACCTGTCGCGACAAACAGCAGGGGGGGGTAACAAAATACCCGCAACAATTGCGAGTCGATGTGCTCACCGGCGCGCTAAGAGCCGGTGCTGAATTTATCGACTTCGAATATGACAACTACCTCTCTACCGAGAACCAGGAAAAAATACGGCTGGCGCTGTCGCAGAGTTCAAAGGGTCGGTTGATTCTGTCGGCCCATAATTTTCAAACAAGATTCGCCAACATCAGCAAACTATATCGTAACATCTTAGCCGTATGTCCAGAGGCGATACCGAAACTTGTCTATACCGCTAATCATATCAATGATTGTTTTGAGGCCTTCGATTTGCTGCATCAAAGCAGCGGTGAACGAATTGTTTTCTGTATGGGCGAGGCCGGCCTTATCAGCAGAATCATAGCGAAAAAGCTGAACGGTTTTGTAACTTTCGCAAGTGTCGATGACCAAAGCGCAACAGCACCGGGCCAGTTGACCATTGAGCAGTTTAAGAAACTGTACCGCTACGATTATATAAAATCCGATACTGAGCTTTTCGGCGTGATTGCCAAGCCGGTAGCTCATTCGCTAAGTCCTGCGATTCATAATGCCTGCTTTGCCGAGAAGCGTATGAACAAATTATATCTGCCGCTTTTGGTAGAAGGGGGGCAGCAGGAATTCGATTCGTTTCTGCATAATGCGCTTTTTAGAAAATGGCTGAACTTCGGCGGCTTTAGCGTAACAATCCCGCATAAACAAAATGCGCTCAATTTTGCCCGAGCAAATCTGGGTTTTGTTGAGCCGTTGGCTGAAAAAATCGGGGCCGTTAATACATTGATTATCAGCGCAGATGGTAAACTCAGCGCTTACAATACCGATTACTCCGCTGCATTAGATGCGGTTACTTCGACGCTGGGTATTAGCAGAGCTGACTTGAATGGGTTGTCGGTTGCGGTTATCGGTGCAGGCGGCGTGGCAAGGGCGATAGTGGCCGGTCTGAGTGACGCCGGCGCCAAGATCAAGATTTACAACCGCACTGTTACAAGGGGCGAGAAACTTGCAGGCGAGTTTAATTGCGATTTTGCGCCCTTGGACGATTTAAAGAACATCGATGCAAAATTGCTAATAAACTGCACGAGTATCGGGATGTATCCAAATGTTGACGTAACACCTGTATCTCAAGAATACCTGAAAAAAGGTATGGCTGTTTTTGATACGGTCTATAACCCTGCCAAGACCTTATTACTAAAAGAAGCAAAGAAGAAAAGGGCAAAAACGATAGACGGCATTTCAATGTTCGTCAATCAGGGTTTAGCTCAATTCAAACTCTTTACCAACACTGACGGCAACGCTGAACTTATGCGAGAAACAATTTGCTATAAACTCAACCATTGACGACGTAGAAATCGCAAAGAAAATTCGAAAAAGCGCATTTGGCGAGGTTCTTTTATACTTCACTGAGAAAGGGGATTAAATGCGGCGGAAAGATAAAGAAATAAGAGATATTGCCAGTATAGAAGACATAATCCGCAAGGCAAGTGTGTGCCGATTGGGTTTATGCGATAACGGAAGGCCGTACGTAGTCCCACTTTGCTTTGGTTATAAAGATAAAACATTGTATTTTCATTGCGCCAGGGAAGGTAAAAAGTTAGATATACTCAGAAAGAACAATAATATTTGTTTCGAGATCGATATAGACTATGAGCTTATCAAGGCGAAAGAGGCATGCAAATGTAGTATTAAATATCAAAGCGTCATCGGATTCGGTAAGGCTTTATTAATAGAAGACTTTGAATCAAAACGCAAGGCATTCGATATTATCATGCGGAATTATTCTGACGGTTCTTTTGAATATCCGGTAGAAGCCATTAAGAACACAGTAATCATAAGAGTTGAAGTAGAGAGTATAACAGGTAAAAAGTTGGGGTATTAGAAATCACCATAAGAATCGGTCGAACAAAGCAGACCTTGTCCCGCACATTATTGACTTTACCCAATTTAATTGTTGCTCTGGGGCGGTGATTGCTGGTATATTAAAAGCGGTGGGGATAATGGATTCCTGCTTGCGCAGGAATGACAATTGAGATTGCTTCCCCCTTCGGCTGCGCTCAGGGCTGAAGGCTGGTTTCGCTCGCAATGACAAGCAGATGCGATATTTGATAATAGTGAAAGTGTTTCGTAATGATGACGATGGACAGAATAGAAGAGTTAGTCCGGCGGATTGGGCTGGAGTTTGGCGCTGAACGGGTCATACTGTTTGGTTCCTATGCGCGGGGCACGGTCACAAAGGATTCAGATGTGGATCTGTTAGTGGTTGCTAAAACTGATCTTGCCCCACGTCAGCGTTATTGTGCTGTCAGGCGCCTAATAGCGGATGTTCCTGCTTCGTTTGATATTATTGTAAAAACTCCAGAGGAATACAACCGCTGGCGGTCGGTGGTCAATCATATCGTTTATTTCGCTGATAAATACGGGAGAATTCTCTATGAACGATGATACCCGTGAACTCGTGCGACAATGGAAAGAAAAAGCGCAAAATGACTGGACGGCTGTGGAGATCCTTTTAACAAGTGAGCAATGCCCGGCTGATGCAGTCTGTTTTCATTGCCAGCAATTCGTTGAAAAACTGCTTAAAGCCTTTCTTACCTACCATGATATAGAAGCACCTAAAACCCACGATTTGCGAAGATTGATTCAACTGGCTGAGCCACTCGTGCCCGAACTTTCGCGATTGTCTGACTCATCAGATAAACTGACCGTTCATGGGGTTGAGACAAGATACCCTGGTGATTGGTATCCAGTCACTTCTGCAGAGATGAATGAGGTGATTGAAATATCAAGACAATTTAGTAACATACTGCTTCCAAAACTGGAACAATAAAAAACAGTCAAATTCGTTCTGTTGCAAAATAATATAGTTTTTTTTACTTCGACCTGGTTAAGGACAAACTGAATGGCTAAGAGGAAAAGCAAAAAAGCTGAAAAAGTAGTACTGGCATATAGCGGGGGGTTGGATACAAGTGTGATTCTACCGTGGCTTAAGGAAACCTACGGGTATGAGGTAATAGCGTTCGCGGCTGAACTGGGTCAGGGGGATGAATTGGCCGGCATTAAACGTAAAGCATTAGCGAGCGGGGCGGTCAAGTGTGTAATCAAGGACCTGCGCAAAGAGTTTGTCGAAGATTATCTCTGGCCAATGCTCAAAGCAGGTGCGGTCTATGAAAAAGGGTATCTGTTAGGGACGAGTGTTGCGCGGCCTTTAATCGCCAAGCATCAGGTCGAAGTCGCACACGCTGAAGGTGCGACAGCAGTAGCCCACGGGGCGACAGGTAAAGGTAACGACCAGGTGCGGTTCGAAGTGAGCTATATGGCACTGGATCCTTCGCTGAAAATTGTCGCACCGTGGAAAGACCCTAAATTTGAACTAACTTCTCGTGAAGCAGCGGTTGATTACGCCAAAAAACACAAAATTCCCATCGAGCAAACAAAGAAAAAAATCTACTCCCGTGACCGGAACCGCTGGCACATCAGCCATGAAGGGGCAGACCTCGAAGACCCTGCTAATGAACCAAAAGACGATGTATATGTTATCTCCAAGCCAGTATCGAAAACGCCGGATAAGCCGGACTATGTAACGATAGGTTTTTTTGAAGGAATCCCGGTAAAGCTTAACGGAAAGCTAACAAGTGGC
>CAYTND010000266.1:0-4124 GCA_964438965.1 uncultured Pirellulales bacterium | reverse complement strand
CCCAATTTATGCCCATTTTCCCGCGTTTTTTTGCGTATTTTTCTTATCTATCTCACCCATGTCCCGCAAGTTTACATACCAACCCCCGTTTTTGACTCACTAACAAGGATTCGCCCCCGAAGTCAGAAAAAAAACCTAAAAAATCCCAATTTCCTTTAAAA
Source organism: uncultured Pirellulales bacterium (assembly GCA_964438965.1). Taxonomy (GTDB): domain Bacteria; phylum Planctomycetota; class Phycisphaerae; order Sedimentisphaerales; family Anaerobacaceae; genus NIOZ-UU13. The sequence goes on along the minus strand of CAYTND010000266.1, from coordinate 3,963 downwards.
TTTACCCTCTCTATAAAACCGCAAACTTACCTATTCTACCACAATATTACCCCCGCATTGAAACCAGAAATCATCTTTTTGCGAAACAAAAAAGTGATTATGAGCGGGATTTTACCCCCTGCTGGAAATGCTAAAAAGAGTTGATTATTGATGATTGATTACTGATAATTGATATTTGATTCCGCACACGGCAATACGATATACAATAGACAAATATCTTAAAGCAAAAGGGATTTTGCATTGAAGTTTGTAAGAATTATATTTGCCACAGCCATACACCAATTGCAGGGACACTACGGTATTGGCAAGTCAGTAAAGCCGGCACTTCTTGTAACGATAATTTGTGCGGGATTGATTATTGCAGGATGTGACGGCTCAAGGCCGGTTGAAGAACCGAACGAAATGGTCCTGCATCACGTCCTTTCCACCAGGATAAAAGGCCTCGACCCCGGCAATATGCGAGATGTCTATTCTATTATAGTCGCCAGCCAGATATTCGAGCCCCTGTATCAATATCACTTCCTGAAGCGCCCGTACCAGCTCGTACCTCTATTAGCTGAAGATATGCCGCAAATCAGTGACGATTTGCTCACATACACCATAAAAATCAAAAAGGGCGTTTACTTCCAGGATGACCCATGTTTGGGTTCCCGCCTTGCGGGGTCCCTCCCAAACAGTAAAGGACGAGAACTAAAAGCCGAGGATTTTGTTTTCTCACTCAAAAGAATCGCTAATATCAAGTATCTGAGCCAAAATTGGTCTATTTTTGATAACAAAATTGTCGGGCTCGATGAGTTTCGTGAATATACAAAAACCCGCAAAAGCGAGGCGGATATCGATTACTCACGGCAGGTTCAAGGATTAACAACTCTCGACGGCTACACACTGGTTATCAGGCTCAAAAGACCCTGGCCCCAATTGTGCTTGGCACTGGCGGATATAGCAACAGCGCCTGTAATCAAAGAGGCGGTCGATTATTACGGCAGGGATATTATAAGCCATCCCGTAGGTACCGGGCCGTTTCGGCTGAATGTATGGCGCCGCGGCAGCTACATTGAGCTTGTCCGCAATCCGGCTTTCAGGGGCGAACTTTATCCGAGCCGGGGCGAACCCGGCGATGTTGAGGCCGGCTATCTGGATGATGCAGGAAAGCCAATACCTTTTGCCGACAGGGTCGTCTGGACCATAATCGAAGAGCGCCAGCCGGCCTGGCTTTTATTTTTGCAGGGAAAAGTCGATGCCACCGTAATCCCCAAAGACAACTTCGATGAGGTTATGGGCGGGGCCGGTGAATTGACGCCGGCAATGAAACAACGCAACATACACCTGAAAACCTTTAAAGACCCGTCAACCTACTGGGTTGGTTTTAACATGCAGGACCCTGTCCTCGGTAAAAACAAACCGCTTCGCCGGGCGATAAGCTGCGCCATAGACCGTGAGAAGTTTATAGAGCTGTTTTTCAATAATCGACACCTAATTGCCCACGGCCTTATACCACCCGTAATGCCCTCTTATAATCCCGAGATAAAAGAAAAGGGATACGCCCCGTATGACCCTGAAAAGGCACAGGAGCTATTGAAAGAGGCCGAGCAAATTCACGGCGGCAAACTGCCTGTTTTCAAAATGGCTCTACCAGGCACGAATACCTGGTACCGTCAGTTTGGCCAGTTCCTCAAACGCAACTTAAACGCCGTCGGTCTCAAAGTAGAAACAGAATATATGGACCGCCCTACTTATACAGAGAAAGTCAATACCAAAAGTGTTCAGATGTTCACCTCCGGCACCAGCGCAAGCATACCCGACGCGCAGGACTTCCTGGCAATGTTTTACAGCAGATACCATGCACCCGGACCAAATAAATTCAACTACTGCAATGCGGAGTTTGACAAACTATATGAAAAAGCGCAAGTAATGCTCGACAGCCCCGAAAAACGTCGGCTGTATAGAAAAATGGAACTTATAGTTCTGGAAGATTGCCCAGCGGCTTTCTTAAACCATCGCGTTGCGTATGTGCTGCATCATGACTGGTATAAGAATTACAAGCCGCACGCCTTCGCATACGGGCTGAGTAAGTATCGCAGAATCGATATGGCCAAACGCGCAGCGTATAAAAATTGAAGATTTTCAACACCCTGGTTTTTTTTCGTAACGCAAAGCTCAACAAATGACAGCATACATAATAAGGCGGCTTTTATACACCGTACCGATTGTATTCGGCGTGCTTCTGCTGACCTTTGTATTGTTCACTCTCGTTGGCGGTGACATATCCATTGAAATAGCCGGCAAAGGCGCCACCCAGGAAACAATCGACGAAATCCGCGAGGAGTACGGCCTTAACAAGCCTTTGTTTCTGTCGTGGGACAGCCAATTCGTAAACCACTTCAAGAATGCGCTGACATTTAATTTCGGCAAGGCCCGCGACCGCGAACCGGTTATCGACAAAATCAAAAGGGGCGTGGGACCTTCTCTGGCGTTGACGGTGCCGATGTTCTTTGGAATCATCATAATTTCAGTCAGCTTATCACTCGTCATTGCGTTCGTCCGTGGTTCGGTATGGGACATTTTGGCCGTAATTATTTGTGTTGCGGGGATGAGTATTCCGTATCTCAGTTTTATTCTTTTCGGCCAATACTTCCTCGCATACAAGTGGGGGCTTTTTCCGGTGTTTTTCTCTCCGGATTTGACAATGGCACAGTACGTAGCCTTGCCTGTGTTAATTGGTATAGCAGCAGGTTTGGGAGGGAATCTGCGTTTTTTTAGAACAGTTATGCTCGATGAGATGCGAAACGACTACGTTCGGACGGCTTTCGCGAAAGGGCTTACAGTTAGGCGTGTGCTATTCAAACACGTTTTGAAAAATGCAATGATACCTATTATTACGCGGGTAGTTTTGGCGATACCGTTCTTGTTCTTAGGGTCGCTGCTGCTTGAGAGGTTTTTTGGCATCCCGGGATTGGGATATCTGATGGTCGAGGCGATCGGCTCACGTGACTATTTCGTCATCAGTGCAATGACTTACATAAGTGCAATACTTGTTGTGGTATTTAATCTTATTACAGATATTTGCTACTCACTCGTTGACCCGAGGATTTCTCTTGAGTGAACCCCGTTAGAAATTCTATGAGCAGAACTAATATGACAGGCAAAAAGGCAAATTTCTCACGGGGTGAACATCAGCAGATAATAAAGACAGAGCCGCCGAAGGGCACAAGTCTATGGAAGGACGGCTTTAGGCGTCTTCGCAGGCGCAGGTTAGCGATGCTTTGCCTTGGTGTGCTAACATTATATTTTTTGCTTGCCGGTTTTATCTATTTGGCGGAGTTTTTTGATTGGCGAATTGGGCCGACACTGTGGGCCGAACAGGCCGGACAATCTTATGCGCCGCCCAGCTCTAAAAATATATTCGGCACCGATATATTCGGGCAGTCAGTTCTGCGAAAAACGCTGTACGGAACGAAGATATCGATAACGGTTGCACTATGTGCTTCGCTTATCAGTATCGTCATCGGTGTCCCTTTAGGAGCTGCCGCAGGCTATTTTCGCGGCTTCGTGGATGAAATAATCGTCTGGATTTATTCAACTCTAAGCTCAGTTCCGTATATCCTATTGATATTGGCTTTTGCTGTTGTGCTGCGTGATAAGACTTTTTTCGGCTATAAGCTTACGGGTATCACGGCGGTCTATTTAGCTATCGGTCTTACGAGCTGGGTCGGCATTTGCCGGCTGATTCGCGGCGAAGTTATCAAACACAAAGACAGAGAATATGTCTTAGCTGCGATTAGCTATGGCTGCAATCGCCGACGGATAATCTTCAGGCATCTGCTGCCCAATGTTTTTCATCTTGTGATAATTGACTTTTCGCTGCGATTTGTGGCCTTCATTCACGCAGAAGTTATTCTGAGCTTTTTAGGGCTTGGAGAAGCGGAGCGTCCGAGCTGGGGAGCGATGATAAATGATGCCAGG
>CAYTND010000265.1:0-4157 GCA_964438965.1 uncultured Pirellulales bacterium | reverse complement strand
CTTTTTTCAAATTAACATTTTGTTAGTTTAGGATGAATAGGGGGTTTTTTAACCGCGGATTTCACAGATTGGCACTGTTTTTTTTAGCCACGAATTGACACGGATTAACACGAAGTTTTTTTAGACACGGATACCTATTACCTAAGGCACAAGGGCATAAATTACACGGATTACACGGACAATTATTCGAGTCTCAATCCCGGCACGCCGGGACAGGGTTGCTGGATACTCGTTAGTGAGGAGTGAGCTAAATCCGCCGCGGCGGATAAAGTGAACTAAAGTGAACTAAAAAGAATCTTGACTGTCGTCAGACAAGTATCCAATATCCACCGCAAGGTGTCCTGTGGAGAACAAGGAATGATGAATGATGAAGGAAAATAGATTAGTTCTCCGTAAGGAGTCCCTAGGACTACATTCGATATTCCTTGTTGAGTATTCGTTATTCGTTCCTTTTAACTTTAGGCACTTTACACTTTAGGCACTTTTCAATCGCCAACTTCGTGCATTCAGTTCTTTTGTTGTGTTTCTACACGGTGTTTGGCATCCGTTTTCTTCTTGAACCTCGAAAATCGGTAAACGTCCCCAATATTGCCAAGTAAAAAAGAGGAAACAACTTGTATCCGTAATGGAAATTCCGGAGAGAATTCGAAGCGATTCAACGTGAAAAGAACGAGACCGCGCATGCTGCGAGCAGGAATCCGAAATATTTAGCCCTCAGCTTTACGCTGGGAGTTTGCTAAAATCAATCCTTGCGGTTTTATCCACAAACTTGTATAATCTGCAAAGAAAAGATAGAGTCGTTTGTTTGAAACCACAGATTTCACAGACTTTGATAGAATGAAAGAACAATGCGCATAGTAATGCCCCTTTTTGATTTCTTCAATGAGAGTTCTGAGGGATTTGTATTTAGTGGAGGGAAATATGCTCTGCGCAAATTTGATGCCGCTAATGAAATACCGGAAGTAGAGTTATTTTCAAAACAAGATGTTGAACTGATGGAAATGGAATCTTGGGCTGTAGTTGCTGAAGCTGAGAACTTAAAGCACTACAAAGAAGAAGTGAATATTCTACTTCTTTCATTCAGAATTTATAAACTGGCTCGTGTTTTCATAAAATATCGTTTGTGCAAAGAGGATGTTCATTGCTGCTTCAGGCTTAATGATTGTCTGCGTATAGTTATGCCAAACAAAAGCAATAGGATAATTACACTTAATGATTTGAATATCATAGATAAGGGTTTCTCCAAACTATTACAAATGGATGCTATCTCAAAGAGGACTCATAATGCTATATATTTTATGTACCGAGGGTTTTGTGCCGGTAAGATGATTGATTCCTTTTTATTTCTAATGTGTTCCATTGAGTCTCTTTTCTCAAATGAAGAGCGCTTTGGAGCCACAAAAACTATATGTTCAAGAGTTTCTAAGTTCTTGGATTATAGGTCGGGATATAAATATGTAGATATAGAAAAATTATATGATCTTCGTAGCAAAATAGTGCATGGCAAAGTTGCAGTGAAGGATGAAATTAAAGGCAATCTAAACACATTATACAAACTTCAATACGTATTAGTAGAATGCATGAAAAAAATGCTGAACGAGGAAATTTACCTAATATACAGCGATATTCAAAACAAAGAATGTTACTTCAACGACTTGAAATAGCCATGTAGAGCAGGACTTACCCCACACTCTTTTTATTTCACAAACAACATGCGGACAATACAAAAAGGTTTTAGCGTTTTCTTCTCAACATCACCGGCCCCAACCCACGCTAAAATGCCCAGGTCGCATTAATCCCCCCAACGAATCTCACGATAGGGCAAGATGATTACCTTATCGGTTGACTTCCATGTTTCAGCGATTTTCTTAAGACCGGCAAAGAGAATAAAGTCGATAGCACTTGCTTTTACCGAATAACTGCTTTGTCCCTCTCTTTTCTTTCCTACTACATCTGCGGTTAAGCCTTTACCTCCTGCATGCTCAAGTCTAAAAGAGAAACCATCCTTGTCCACTCTTACATTCTTTACTGAACTAAACCCATCTGTTGTGCTGAAATGACGAACACTTAAGAGAGTCCTTTTCCTATAATGTAATGGCTCGATATAGACATGATTCCATTCAACAAAAAAACTATTGTCAAGTTTCCATATTTCCAAGCTAACAAGCAACTTTTTTTCAGACAATTGTCCTTCTCTAAACACTTCCAGCTTAAACTCTGTAAGTATCGGAAACTCTATATCAGTTGTGCGATTCTTGGCGATAACCAGCACCGAAGGAACTATCAAACATACTAACGAAACAAGAGTAATCAATATGCCTTTTTTCATTTTATTTCCCCTTACAAAAATGTTAATCACTTTTAGCCTCCGAAAAGAGGGCACTACTACATGCTCGTCTTAGGGGCCAGCAAGGCCCAAGCAAAATCTGACTGTTTCTCATGTTTTTCCGGGTCTAACCGAATATCCGAGTTCTTTCCCCTTTGCCTGTTCGACTAATTGTGGCTATTTTACTTAACATCCCTGAAATAAACAACCTATATTATTTTCTTCAATCATTATGAGACTTTTGCTAATTTACTTTGCGACAGGTAAAGCTTCATCTGCGACATATTAAGCCTTATTTATTACGGATAACGCTTTATCTACGATAGATTAAACTTCATATATGGCATATCACACTTACTTTGTCATAGCTAAAGCCTACTTTCAAAAATAGGGGGACGTTTACCGATTTCGTGTATTTAGTTCTTTTTCTTCTGTCTCTGTACGGCTTTGACATCCCTTTGTCTCGCAACTCTCGCATGGTTGGCCCTGGGGGTTTTGTCTCCGGCTTCTTCGTCTGAAACCGGCCACAAGCGATATATTATCAAGCGTGAGTCTGTTTGTCACGAAGCTTTCCGTGTTTTTTTTCGGCTCAGATGGAAATGTTCTTGCAATTTGGAACATAAAAACATAATAATCGGCAATGACTATCAACGAATTTCAAAATTTAATCTCCAAAAAATACGGGAAACGCGACCGCCAAAGAGGCGTCCCCGCCACGTTTATGTGGTTTATCGAAGAGGTCGGAGAACTCGCCACCGCACTGGCATCCGACGAGGCAAAAAATAAAGAGGAAGAATTTGCAGATGTCCTCGCCTGGCTCTGCACGCTGGCGAACATAAGCGATGTGGACCTGGAAAAGGCCTGCGCCAAATACACCGGCAACAACGTCAAAGGTTTCAAACCCAAATAACAAGAAATCCGAAGCTATATTAAGTGAACTAAAGTGCCTAAAGTGAGCTAAAGTAAGTTAAAGTTACAAAAAAGAATCTTGACTGTCGTCAGACAAGTATCCAATATCCACCGCAAGGTGTCCTGTGGAGAACAAGTAATGATGAATGATGAAGGAAAATAGTTCGACGTTGGACATTCCTTGTTGGATATTCATTATTCATTCCTTTTAACTTTAGGCACTTTACACTTTAGGCACTTTTCAATCACCAATCTCGTCTGGATGTTGAATTCCTGTATCCCTGCCGGCCGCTGCCAAAGCCTTGTAAAAACACCATCCCAGTCCGCCTATGATGATCAGGAACACGACCGCAAGAATGACATAAGAAACGCCGCTCAATTTGTCGCGAATCGGTGCCGTCGTTTCCTCAATTTCCGCTCCATCCGCCAAGCCAATCAGGATTATCGCAATAGCTGCGCTTATGTCCATAGCTGCCATTATCCCCGCCCATCTTGCCAGCCAGGATGCCTGGCTCGTGGAAGTATGGTGCTTGTCCAGGACGTAGTTAGCCAGCAGCATCGCAGCCACGCCGCCGACCAGCGACAGACAAAGAATGACCTGTTTGACTGTCTGCGGCATTGGAACCTTAAGCCAAAGAACGAGCAAAACTGCAATGCCCGACGCCGCAAAAAACGCGATTGCCCCTTCACGTTTCCCCCCGACGACCAGGCTCTGCTCAGGCCGCTCCGGCTCCCTGATGTCCGTCCGGCCCCTGATCAGGCTTAGAGCCACAGCCACGATGGGCACCAACGCTACAATCCCCAGCCCGACGCAGTTTGGTAATATCCAGTCGCCCTCCGGCGTCCTCAAGAATCCTTCTCTACTGATGTCGTCAAAAAGCTGCCAGAAGAAAAGTGTGCCAAGAAAAACAGGAATCACTAA
>CAYTND010000264.1:0-4158 GCA_964438965.1 uncultured Pirellulales bacterium | reverse complement strand
GTTAAGCCCGGCCCTTATGTTGCATCCTTACAGTCGAACGTTCCTCAGTCGGTCAAAAGGTCATTCGAGTCCAGCGAGGATTTATTCAACGGATTGATGGAGCATAGCAAAGTCGCTGTCCAGGCTGGTGCCGAGCTAATCGTCTGGCCTGAAACAATGGTGCAGGCAACGTTAAACCCTGAGGTGTTACGGCTTTTAGAACCTTCGCATCCCTGGAAGGTTTTTGATAAGGCCCTTCGCGAGCATTCGAAAGATACTGCTTTTGTACTGGTGGGAGCATACGGAGGAATGCCGGAAATCCGGGAAAATTTAGAAGTCTATTTGGCTCAGAGATATAATTCAGCTTTTTTGTACAAAAGAAACGGTGAACAGGCCGTCAAAAGCTACAATAAAATACACTTAGTTCCTTTCGGTGAAGTGCTGCCGTTTAGAAAAAGCTGCCGTTGGCTTTATAATCTCTTGATGAAGTTTACTCCCTACAATTACGATTATTCGCTCGACGCAGGCAGCGAATATACCATTTTTGAAATGGCAGGCCAGGGCCGGGAAACACAACCTTACAAGTTCGGCGTAATGATTTGCTATGAAGGCACAGTCCCTGCGATTGCCCGAAGATTTGCCCTGGACAAACAGGGTACAAAGAGGCTCGACTGGCTCGTAAATATAAGTAACGACGGCTGGTTCGTTCGGTTCAAGGATGGAAAAGTCCTGCCAAGCGCAGAACTCCCTCAGCACGCTGCAGTTTGTGCCTTCAGGGCGGTCGAAAACAGACTTGCCGTCGTGCGAAGCGTGAACACCGGAATAAGCTGCTTAATCGACAGTTCCGGACGTATAAGAAACGGATTTTTGGCCGGCAATTTACCACCTAAAACTATGGAAAGAACAGGTATGCCGGGATGGTTCCTCGACAGAATAATGATAGATAAAAGAACAACTTTTTTCAGCAAATTCGGCGAATGGTTAGGTTTTTGCTGTCAAGTTTGCCTTATCTTGCTCATAATAGTACCGCTTTCGACAAAGTTCTTCAGAAGCAGAAAATACAGAGCTCGTTCATCAGGACCGCCAAATGGAACATAAGCTCAAAAAAATAAATGTTTCCATCCTTAAGGCCTTGCTTTTTGCTTATCTGATGGTGTTTGCCTTCGGATGCGATGAATCGTTACAAACAACATCCGGCGATTACAACGTTACAAATATAAATACGCCCTGGGCAAAAGCTCTCCGAATCATCCAGGCGGCTTTGGCCGACAACGACCCATTAGTCAGGGTTCACGCCATTGAAGTGGTCGCTTCCACAAGGCAGCTTAAACTGATGCCTCAAGTACATCAATTACTGAATGATAAATCTATGCCGGTCAGATTTGCAGCAGCTTTAGCTGTGGGTGACCTGGAATACTCACCTGCGAAAAGGTCGGTAAATAAATTACTGAAAGATAATGATGCAAATGTCATAATTGCCGCTGCTTTTGCGATGGGAAAGCTTGGTTCTTTTGAGTATTTGGAAGTTCTTCGCAAAGCAGCAGCCAACGAGGACCAGAAGGTCAGGGCTAATGCTGTCTTACTATTAGGCAAAAGTGGTGATAAAAGCTCGTTACAGCTCCTGTGGCACACCCTGCAAGACAAGGATTCAGATGACAGGGTTGTATATCAGTCGGCAGAAGCCATAGCAATGCTCGGTGATGAGCAGATATTTCCAAAGCTGTGGTCAATGCTGATAAGTGCTTACGCGGACGTACGGCTTATGGGCGTAAGGGCAATGGGCAAGCTCGGAACGCCGGATGCAAAAAATGCCCTGATTGGGATGCTGGACGATGATATTCTGGAGGTCAGGCTGGTTGCAGCCGAACAGCTCGGCGTCTTCAGAAATCCCATCGGCGAACCCAAAGTCCTCGATGTTTTCGAAAAAAAACTCACCAGAACTCTGGATAAGCAGGCCAGCGAACGTACCAATGTGCTGACAGCGCTGGCGATAGGGCAAATTCGCACACCTGGTCTGAGAAAATTTCTGCCCGAATTACTTGAAAATGAGTCGAAATTTGTCCGTATTGCCGCTGCCAAAGCCGTTTTTCAATCTATAAAATGAAAGGGACCCCGCTTTGCGGGAACCAAATAATTGAACCCTGAAAAACCCTTTGTTATCGGGTTTAACACTGCCTATTTTTGGTTGTCCATTTTAATTTGGGCTATTTGCCAAAAATAACTTGACCTTTCAGGGCTTTAAGCGTAAAATTACAGTATATACAATATACATAATATCAGGGCATTGGGTCCCATTTTGTGTGCCCGTACCAATTAACTTCAGGCTCAGAAGCTAATTGGTGCCGGGCGAAATGGAGGCTTTCCAAAACCCTTTATCGCGTTTAGCATGCCTCCAAAGTGGGGTAATGGGTGTAGTGAAAAGAAAACACAAAGTTAACGAAAGGAGCCTGTTTTGAGTACACTTACAAAGGTCTTAATAGTTCTGCTGACATTATCCTCGATTTTTCTCTGCGGCATTGTCGTAACTTACGTTGCCAATGCTGATAATTACAGACAAATGTACAATAACCTCAAAGTGCAATATGATGCCGCAGTGAAGAATAAGGACCAAGCCGTGAAAAACTTTAACGACATAAAGGATGAAATGGCGGAGCAGAAAACGGAGTTGAGTGATGAGATTGCCGCACTCGATAGAAAGAAAACGGAATTAGAAACCAAACTAACCGAGGCTATAAGAAGAGCGAACGAAAAGGATTTGCTTGCGAGTAAATGGGAAGACCTAACCACAGAATTCACCAAAACCAACGAGAGGCAAAGACAGTGGTTAGAAGATACGCTCGCTAAGCTAAAGGCAATTGAAGTTGAGCAAATCAAGGGAGATAAAGAGCTCAAAGAAACCACAGCGGCTCTTATTGAGAAAATGACAATAATAGAGACGCTGGAAAAACAATCGAGACTCCTGCTCGAAGAAAAGACATATTTGCAAAACGAGTTAGACAAGCTCCTCCGTCAATCCGGTAAAGCTGTTGCTCTTCCGGTGCCGGTTACTCCGACAAAGAAGAAAGTTCGAGTAGCCCCTCCCACAGTAGATATCGGCCTGAAAGGATTGATAACAACGGTGGACATCGAAAATTCTCTCGCCGAGATATCCATCGGCGCAGCAAGTGGAGTCAAACCAAATATGAAATTCCACGTAACCCGCGCCGATAAGTTTATTTGTGACATTGTGATTTTAGACGTTAATCCTGAAAAGGCAATCGGCACACTCGAACTTATGGACGTTACAAAGGAACAGCCTAAAGCCGGCGATAACGTAAGTACAAATTTATAATATGAGTTCATTGTTCATAGACCACGAACTATGAACACACTATGTGAGGTTGATATATGAGTCCTAATGGGCAAGCTCGCGGCAAAAAGGTAGCTGTACCGTATAACCTCTATACGATTATTCTTGCATTGGCGTTTTGCGCAGTCCTGGCTGCCGCAGCGTTTGTCGCCTACCAGTGCTATACACAGTACGGCACGGTATTCAAAATACCAATGTAAATTTCACTATTGACAATACCGCTCTTTAGTATATAAAGATAGCCAATTGGAAATTTAGAGTTTCGGAAATCGAGAAAGGAGTCGAAAGTGGTGCTGGACACAATCTTAGGTTGGTTCAGTATGGATATGGGTATCGACCTCGGTACCTGCACTACGCTGGTCTGTGTCCGCGACAAACGTATTGTCCTCAATGAGCCCTCCGTAGTTGCTATTCGCTGAGGAACCAACATTGTGCTGAACAACGGCGAAGCTGTCGGTCTGGTTGCACGTGAAATGTTAGGCAAAACACCAGGCTCGATTAGTGCAATAAGACCCCTCAAAGACGGCGTAATCAGCGATTTCGAGATCACCGAAGCAATGTTAGGCTATTTTATCAGGAAGGTGCACGGCAGGGGCGGTCTTGTCAGACCACGGGTGGTAATCGCCGTGCCGAGTGGAATAACCGCCGTTGAGCGCAGGGCCGTCATAGATAGTGCCGAACGTGCAGGTGCACGCAAAGTCTATCTGGTTGATGAACCAATGGCCGCAGGAATCGGTGCCGCACTACCAATCACAGACCCTACCGCTTCAATGATTGTCGATATCGGGGGCGGAACTACCGAAGTGGCCATAATGAGTCTGGCCGACATC
>CAYTND010000263.1:0-4168 GCA_964438965.1 uncultured Pirellulales bacterium | reverse complement strand
AAACATTATTGGTCGCGGCTGTATTTAGTATCTGCCTTGGCAGTCCCGCACCAATTGTTCCCAGCCAGTCGTGCAAAGTCTTGGCCAAAGGCACAAGCCTTTCGCTGAGCGACAATTGGTGCGGGACTAAAGCGGATTTGGCGAAGCGAGTTGATGGTATTATCAGCCGTTCTTTGCAGCAGAAAGTTCGATTTTCCATTCATATCGTAAAGGCCGATACCGGCGGCACGGTATATAACCATGACGCAGGAGAGTTGATGATACCGGCTTCGAATATGAAAATAATTACCACCGCAGCGGCACTGAAATACCTGGGTTCTGATTACGAATATAAAACGAAGGTCGGCCTTTGTGATGATACCCTCGTGGTAATAGGAAGCGGCGACCCGTTGTTGGGGGATGAAAGAACAGACGCCAAGTATGGTAGAGAAAAAGGCTGGATATTCAAAGACATAGCAGCAGCATTGAAACGTAAGGGTATAGCTGCCATAAAGGATATTGTTGTCGATAGCAGCGTATTCGATGACCAGCGCGTCCACCCGAGCTGGTCTAAAAAAGAGCTGAACAAGTGGTACGCCTGCGAAGTGAGCGGCTTGAATTTCAATGACAATTGTATAGCGATAAGCACAAAGAATAACGGCGGCAGAGTGGAAGTATTTATTGAGCCGCAAACCGCTTTTATAAAATTCGACAATCAGGTCAAACCAATATCAAAAGGCAGCAGTGCCGTAGGGACCTATCGTAATAAAGAGGCTAATAAGATTGTCATTTACGGCAGATGTAAGGATAGGGTCGGGCCGTTTGACGTTGCGATTGAAAGACCCGCTGCATTTTTTGGATTCCTCCTGTACGAGAATCTTGCTAAAGCAGGAATAAAAACAAACGGCCATCTCATAGAAAAAACGCTTGACGACCACAGCAATTTCAAGCTGCTCACCCAATACGTAACTCCCTTAGCTGATTGTCTGACACGTTCTAATAAGAACAGTCTCGGATTGGCAGCCGAAGCGCTGCTTAAAACCATCGCTGCCAACGATAATCCGGATGGCAAAAATGGCAGTTGGGACAGGGGCCGGGAATTGATTTCTGAATATCTCCTGGGGCTTGGCATCGATGAAAGCCAGTTTTATATCGACGACGCCAGCGGCCTGAGCAGACAAAATGAGCTTAGCGCATACGCCATAACAAAAGTGTTATTGAGTATCTACAATAGCAGGAATTGGGAACTGTATAAGGATTCGTTTGCGGTAGGGGGGGTAGATGGGACAATTGCCAGATATTTCAAAGAAAAAAAGTACAATGGCAAAATCATAGGCAAGACCGGATATATAAATAGCGTCAAGACATTTTCAGGTATTTGCACAACCGAACAGGGCGATTATATATTTTCAATTCTCGCAAACAATACCAACGGCAAAACCCGCGGAGTAATCAACGACATCGCAAAAGCAATTATTGATGATGCTGATATGTAGCAGCATAACAGCTTACTCGGCGGTAATATAATCCTGAGCCGGTGGCATTATTTCATGGTGACCACGGCGATTTCGTATGTGCTTACCTGCGGCACAGTGAATGTGACAACGCCGGCTTGCTCCTTAAAGGTCAGTTTAATGTCGTGTTCCCGCTCGGGACCGGCCAGTGTTACGGTCTTGACGTGACGTTCGTGCGGCAGGCGGAGATCGATTGTGATGTTTTTGATAGGGTCATCAGCGCGGTAGTTGACCAGATGAACGAGGCGTCTGCCGGGTTGTTCGGTTAGTTCCGAACAGAGTCCTGGTTCGGCCTGAACCGATAGTGAGAGTTCATTTGAGCAGGCCCGGCCAACTGCGTTAAGGATACCGTCATTTTTGCCGATGCGCACTACGCTGGCGGCCGGCAGGTCATTTAGTGCCGGTTTTTCACGCGGAAGCATCCACTCGTCGTTGGTTGCGACCGGACCGATGATGCAGACCCTGCCGCCGGATTTGACGTATTGCCTGATTTGCTCTATCTGCCGGTCGGAAAGGGCTATGCATCCTGCAAGAACGAGAGCACGATAGCGTTTTAAATCGTTGAGGTGGTGGTCATAGATTATCTGGAAACAAATGCGGTTTTCGATGAGAGCCTCTTCGACTTGGTAAGTGAGCTTAGCGTAATTCGAATTAGCGAATACCTGTGATGGAAAGCTGCGCAGAACGGCTACGTCGGCAACGACTTTGGTTTCCCGCAGCAGGTCACGACGTGTATTAAAGAAGCGAATGAACGGGGCGAGGGTGTTAGAAACGGGTTCATTCGAGCCTGGCCTGGCGACTATCTTGCCGTATTCAAACCAGCAAATGCATCCAAGGCAATCGCGGTTAAACGCCATGGACTCGGCCATCTCAAGGCCGGTAGTGGTATAGACAAATGCAATATTATCCATACGCCGGGCGACCTTGAAAGTGCGGATACGGGTCTGGAGCTGTCCGTTCCGGTAGCCAGGCTGCCTGCCCTCGTCCCAGAATGCCTCTCCGCCCTGAAGAAGGTTTCCGTGGTCCACAGGTGGTCGAATCCGGCTTCCCGGACCTCCGGGGTTACACTCGATAAGAATGTCCTTCCTAAGCGTACGAGCATACCGGCCCATGTCGTGATAGGAATTGGCGAGCGACCGGCAGGAAAAGTCCAGCCACGCCCGGCGCAGCATATTCTCCGGCGGACCGGCCATAGGAGGCTGTACGGTATTCAGGTCGTCTATACCCATTTTCTTTAGCCGCTCAGGAGTGAACGTATCACCGAGATAGTTGCGAAACCGTTGTACGGAGTTAGCGTCCTGGCCGGGACCGTACCCATAGTTGTCGAAGTGGAGCAGTTCCGCTCCAATGTCGTTGACAGCGAATCGAACGAGCTGCCGGTAGAACACCCGGGCGTCGGCGTGGTTCCGGTTCCAGCGGTAGCGATACGCTGCCGTACCATAGGTTAGGGGTTTGCCATTTTTATCGAGTATGACCCAGTCTCTGGCCTGTGGAACCTCTTTAAACAAAAGCTCCCAAATGAAGGCCCCGCTGTAATTATAAACGCCCACTTTCAGACCGGCGTCGTGGCAAAGTTTAGCGAACCTGACCGCATCGGCCATGCTTTCGCGTTCCGCTTCCAGACCTGCACCTTTGTAGCAGTGCATCATAACGAAATTCACGCCCAGGGCCTTCAGTTTTGCAATCATCTCGGGACTGTGTTCACGTATGTAGGCGGCACGTTGCTCGGCCGTTGGTATATAGCCCTGGCTACCGTCACGGCGAACGCGGAACAGCAAAGGCTCCCAGCTCCCAGCCATCACAATCCCATCCCGCTGC
Source organism: uncultured Pirellulales bacterium (assembly GCA_964438965.1). Taxonomy (GTDB): domain Bacteria; phylum Planctomycetota; class Phycisphaerae; order Sedimentisphaerales; family Anaerobacaceae; genus NIOZ-UU13. Next base: position 857 of record CAYTND010000263.1, on the reverse strand, counting down.
AGCCAATCCGGACGCTGCCCGAGCGGCAGGGTCAGCGGTTCAGCGTGAACCAGACAAGCAAGACATAAGTGCAGCAAGATTACCCATTTGATGGACATAAAGGTTCTCTTGCGAATGGACTGTGCCGGGATTTTTCTATATGCCTTCTTCATAATCTTTCTCGCTATTCATTATACAAGATTACGGTCTGAAGTAAACTACAATGCCGTTTTCATAGACTTTTCTTTCCCAGTCGGGCTTGACGATTGATTCGAAGATAGGTTCTTCGAGACGTCTCATTTCTACGCCGAGTATCACTGCCGACGGCGGAGATTTTTCGAGTAATTCTCCGAGTGTTTTTGGGCCTGCGGTATGTGTAATACTGCGCTCGGAAGCTGATATAGAATCGGCAATTCTATAGATAATCGCACCGCAGGAAAGCTCAGTATAAATATCACTTCCGCCCTCAAGAGCGAGCAGGGGGGCTAAGGTGAGTATGAGTTTTGATTCTTCGGCTGCGCTCAGGACATGGTTTTGAGTTTTGAGTTTTTCGGCAATATCTTCTGAAATCTTATGTATTTCAATCGGCACCCATCTTTCCGGCACAAGAACTATCGGAGTCCTGTATAGCACAACTGGGTAGCAGGCAATTGCCACAAGTACACACACAGTTAGTAAGGCCGTTGCTATTTTAAAGTGCTTACTTATACCGGTTGTCTTGGCAAGTTTTCGCAAATACAGCAGGGGCAAGGCGAAGCTGATTACCAGGAAAGGTACCGGCATTGCAAGGTATTGCCTCCACATTGTCAGTGGAATAAAAGCGATTATAAAAAATGTTACCGGCAGCAGGGCGGCCAATATTGTATGGTGGGGCTTGC
>CAYTND010000262.1:0-4173 GCA_964438965.1 uncultured Pirellulales bacterium | reverse complement strand
GCCATTATTCCGTACGCCTGGCTGAATATGATTTGCCGCGATTGAGAGTAAATGACTACTATGCAAAAATGGCAAAAGATGTCAAGGCTACTGAAAAAACAAAAAAGTTTTTGCAGACTAATCTGCGCTCCGCCCAGTGGATTATAGATGCGATAGAGCAGCGAAAGAATACGCTGTTGAAGGTAACAAAGGCAGTAGTCAAATTCCAGCGGGATTTTTTCGAAAAGGGGCAACTGTATCTTCGGCCTCTGCCGATGTCAAAAGTCGCCGACGATGTTGGTGTTCATCTGGCCACTGTCTCCAGGGCCGTTGCCGGCAAATACATCCAGTGCCCCTGGGGGATATTACCGCTGCGCAAATTCTTTAGCGGCGGCACCGAAGATGTTAACGGCGCAAGTTTAAGCTGGGAAGCCATAAGGGCCAAACTACAGCAGATTATCAACGCCGAGGACAAAACAAAGCCCTTAAATGATGAGCAGATACGCAAGAAATTGACAGAATTCGGCATTAACAAATTAGCCAGACGCACCGTTGCAAAGTACCGCAAGCTGCTAAGCATACCCGCCGCAAGGTTCAGAAAAAAATATTAACTCTGTAACCCGTGCACCGTTACCAGATTATCAGGTCATCAGGAAACAGGAAATTAGTATATGCCAGGCGAAAGAGCATTTACCCCGTTAGTCCTAAGGACTCCTTTCGGAGAAACAAGAATCCCCGATCGGGTAAGCGGAAGATTTCTCCGAAAGCCCCGTAAGAGACGCCTTGCGGCGGAGTCCTTAGGACTAACGGCTTTTACGTTGATTGAATTGCTGGTGGTAATCGCCATCATTGCCCTGCTGCTTGCCATCCTCTTGCCGAGTCTGAACAGAGCCCGCGACCAGGCCAAGGGCGTTAGGTGTCGCAACAATCTTAAGCAAATCGGCCTGGCGTTTACGTTGTATATCGACGATAATGAGGGCAAATTCCCCCGCAATGGTGGTATTTGGATTGTCAAGTTTCTGCCCTACATCGGCGGTCAGGGTGACGAGGACGAAGACTACCGGGAAATGGGTGTGTACAACTGCCCGAGTTATCCGAACAAGGAGCAAACGCTCGATTACGTGATTAACTCCTGGAAGGACGGCGTAACGGAGTACATCGGCTACACGCCGGTGAGCGACTTTCGCCGGCCCGGCTCGAAGATACTTTTGGCCGACAACGAGCATGCAGTAAACGCTTCTGGAAACTCAATCCGTCAGATTATCAGAAAAGGCGCTGGATTGCCCGGTAGAGGCGGTTTTGACGTTTGGCTTCCACGCCATCTGCCCACCGGCACCGACCAAAACCGACGAGTGGCCCAGGCCCGCCACCGCGACGGCTGCAACGTGGCATTCATGGACGGCGGCTCCGACTGGGTCCAGGGCGAGAAAATGACCCCACAAATGTGGGAGCCCAAATAACGGCAGGCATTGCGGTGCCTGCACCTGTGGTGACCTCGCCACAGGTGGCGCAGGTACAGGTGAACTTTTCCACTCTCACAATTCGCGAAACGTACTCACAGCATGCTCTCCGTAAGGAGTCCCAAGGACAACGGGTGGCTTCGGTTCTTCAGCGGGAACTCAACCGGCACGTTCAGCCGGTGCGATTCATATACCGCCAATATCATCTCTAAAGCCGCCCGCCCGTCATACATGCTGCCCTTCGGCTGCGTGTTCATCTCGATGGCCTGGAGCAAGTCGAGGGCAATTAGGCGATTGCCAAAACGGTGGTTAGGGTCGCTAAGCGTTTCCGGTTTGTCAATCCCGGCACTGGAGATTTGCTTCCACCGGGCCTTGCTGCGCCCAGGCTGCCAGGAGGAGTCTTCGACAAACCAGATTGCCGGCAGAACACCTGTCGTCATCGTGAGTATTCCCTTTGTTCCAAGAACCTGCAGCCCGAAGCGTTTCGATGCTCCATGCCTGGCACGTTGTGTTGAGAAATAGCCCATCGTCGTTCCACCAAAACGGTACATCGCATGAATCTCGTCTCCGGCAAGGGGACCAATGCCTTCGGCTCCGTCACGTACCTCGTTTTTAGTAACAGACTTTCGGCCATCCCTCACCTCTGCGAAACACCATTGCGGATCACCAGCGAAGAAACGCATCATATCCATAATATGTGTACCGAGTACCATCAGGTCCTCACCGCCACCACGGCGGTCCTCTTTGCCCCGGCCGCGTAACTCAAGTATATCCCCCAATTTCCCGTCGGCGATAAGTCGCTGCACATGCTGCAGCGCCGGGCTGTAGCGGGTCTGATGAGCAATAGCCAGTTTCAAGCTCCGTTTTTCAAAGGCAGCTATCATTTCGTCAGCCTGCTCAAGAGTCTGGCACATAGGTTTTTCAAGAAAGACGTGGCAGCCGAACTCTGCACATGCCAGTACCATATCGCGATGGCAGTCCAACCAGCGAGGGGCTACACTTACGATTTGCGGGCGCTCTTTTTCCAGCATCTTGCGATAATCAGCATAGGCTCTCGGCGCTTTGAGCCGCCTGGCGGCTGCGGCACGGCCTTGGGAATCCCGGTCTGCTACGGCCACCACCTCCGCCTGGTCTATTTCGTTCCACACCACGTCCAGCCCGTGACCGTAGTTACCCCGGCCAGTCCTGCCAATTACCGCAACCCGATACTTCGAGCCTTTTGCGCCAGCACCGTACGGCCGGCCCGCAGCCAATGCTGTCAGCCCAACCGCCGCGTTTTTGATGAACTCTCGCCGTCTCATGGATTTACTCCTGCCTTCTACTGTGTTCTAAAAGTTTATCTTTGCTTGACCCACGCTTCGTTAAACTTTACATATTTGATAGTCTTATTCGGGGCGCCTCCCCGGTCATTATGATGGTAACTGTAAACCACATGCAAGGTATCGTTACGACCCTGGATAATAGACGGATAGGCGCTACTGGTCGCAATATTTCTGCTGCGCGTGTCCAGTTCAAGATGCCGGGTATATTCCCAGGTTTTTCCTTCATTGGTTGAAATCGAAACCGCCAGACTGTGCCTGCCGTCTTCCGTATCGTTATACGCCAGGACCCAGTGACCATTTCGCAAAGTTACAATATCGGCTCCCGAACCCGGGTTAGGCAATTCAGAATCCCTCACCAGAGACCACGTTAAGCCTTTGTCTTTGGAAGTGCTCATCTGAAGACGCTTAGGTGCAGGGCCGTTGTCGCGCATGTAGGCGAGAAGTGTGCCATCGGTTTTCTTCGCGATGCTGGGCTGTATGTTTCCTGCTCCGACCAGCGGCTCACTGAACTGCCAGCTTTTACCACCGTCGTCCGTTATGGCCATTAATGAAAAGTCAAATCCGTCCGAGTAAAATGGAATGATGATTCGATTCTCATCCACGATAACAGCTTTGTTCTTGGTCTGCCACCCCACACGCCTAAAATATGCATAACCGAGCTGCTGTTCTGTGTATCGGCCTGTGGCATCGTAGAGCCGACCTCTCCGCATCATATTCTCGCCCCGCGCCTTGGCAAGCAAGTCCGCTCTCCATCTGTCTAACATTCTGCGAGTAGCTTCATCTGATATATCAGTACTACCAGAAAGATATTTTGCGTATTCTTCAATTTGTCTTTCAATGGATTTGACAAAGCGGTCGCCGGGCTGTATGCCTCGTTCGGCCGGGTCACCGGGTTTGACATATAGAACATCCTGCCAGGACCATTCCGGCGGCCCATCCGGCTTCATATAGTTTTCGCTGATACGGTATTTGGGCAGGGAAGTCTCCCACTGGTTTGCTATGACCGTGTACCACATCAGCCAGAGCCGGTCCTGAGTATCGATGAACAAAATCGGATTGATATCTGGAAATCCGGGGACATCTGCCATCACGAACGGCTTGCTCCACTTTTGCTCACCGGCCCGGAGCCTCGCTCCCATAATCGCTACATCATCTGCCCATCGTTCGCCGGAGCCTTGAAACCAGGCTGTTAGAAGATCGCCATTTGGCAGCTCAACGACCGTCGAGCCGTGTACGTGCTGCCTGACAAGAGGGAATATCTCTATGGCCCGGTAAATAATCTTTTCATCGCCGGCAGGACTGTTAACCTGTGCAAAAAGTGCGCCAACACAACCAGCGTTACCTGCTGCAAGCAACAAGCATAGAAAAACAGGCGAAAATTGCTTGCTCGCCGAAATTCTCTCATTTTCCTT
>CAYTND010000261.1:0-4176 GCA_964438965.1 uncultured Pirellulales bacterium | reverse complement strand
AGTGGAGATATTTGAACGGGTACGGACAAGGTATGCCGGCTTCCTGACATCGGTTCTCTGGAAGCTGACCGGCGACAGGGAGCTTTTCACCGAGGCGATTCAATATGCACTGTTGGGTATGTGGCAGCATGTTGGAAAGCTCAACGGCAAAAAGGCGATAAGCTATATCTACCGGATTGCACTCTCGGCTAATTCGACGGCCTGGCGAAACAGGGTCGGTAGAGATGGACAAATCGCCCGAAGACAAATCGACATCGGCCCGGACGAAAAGGCCGGCAACAAGGAACTGGCCACAATGGTCAGACGGGCGGTAAGCCACCTCCCAGCTAAGCAGGGAAGGGCAATAGTGATGCGATACCTCGAACAACAAGATTACGGGAATATTGCTGCGGAGTTGTGTTGTAGTGAAGCGGGGGCAAGGTCGCACGTGTCCAAGGCACTTGCTACTTTGAAAGACAGGTTGGTGACTTTATCAGAACGGGACTAAGAAAATGAACAACGAAAATATCAAAGAAATCCTCAAAAGTATTGGCACCGAAGACATACCGGCAGATGTACGGAAGATTGCCGAACAGACGTCGATAGATTTTACTAAAACTCTGACACAGTCACGACAACCGAGGCAACATATTCTATTGGAGTTTCTGGCAAAAAGCCAAATCACAAAACTGGTTGCTGCGGCGATGGTAATTATTGCTGTGCTTTTTGGCATACATCACTTTGGCGGCTCCTTTGAGGCGGTTGCATTAGGGCAGGTGATTGAAAATATGAAGAAAATGCCCTGGATGCATATGATAAGCAAGGGCTTTGAAAGGGGCGTGGAGGGAACAGGCGAGCAGTGGGTCGCCTTTGAGTCGAATATCTGGATATGGAAAAACGCTAATGGCAGTGTTGTATATTTCGACTATGGAAAACATGAGAATTACACCTACGACCCCTGTTCACAGACTATTACTGTTTCTTATCTACATCAAGATAAACCTTCAGTCGAATTCTCATCTGCGTTGTCTGTACTGGAAAAAATGGTAGAAGTGTTTACCCAGCAGGGAGCAAGAATTACACAAGAGCCCGGAAAATATAAAGGCAAGGTGGTTGAGACTCATGAAATTTCGCTATCACAAAACGGTGTTAGCAGTGAGGTGAGGCTATATGTAGATCGTCAAAATCATCTGCTTCTTGCAGGAGTGGTTAAGGGCGTTGACACAAGCGGAAATGTTGTAATGGCTGGCGATATAGAATTTGAATATCCGGAAACCGGGCCAGGTAGCATCTATGAACTGGGAGTGCCTGCCTCGTCAAAGATTATAAATCATCTTCCACCAGGAGAGGTACTGAAGGTCCTTCAGGAGTATAAGCGCCATAGAGAGAGCTTCTCCAATCAACATGTTGCTATTGTGACAATCAGGTATGCCGAGTCGGCGAGAGCAATTTCAAATCCACTAAAAATAACCTATCGCAATGGCGATTTGATGAAGACAGAGCATCGTTCTGCTAAAAAATACGAGGATTGGATAGAATACTCAAACGAAGTGGGAACCACCTTTGATTCATTGCTGGAGTGGTGGACGAATAATGACAACAGTAAATTAACTGAAGTTTATCTTTATGAAGGTAAATACGATTATTATGTCTATGGGCTTCCTGATAATTTGAAGAGTTACCGAACTGAAGGACATAATCCGAATCACAAAGGTATAGATGGGATTGGTTGGCCCAACATTAGCTTATGGTTCGCGCCTGGAAGAGATGTAAAAATAGTCGAGACGGAATATTCGAAGAGTAACAAATTGGTTTGCATTGAGTTGCTGCTTCCGGGTTCGGTAGACCCCAGTGGCAAATATGTATCGTTGCCTAACAGGTCGTTATACTATATAAATCCGCAACGAGATTACCTCTGTGAAAGAAAGGAGTCATATTCCCAACGCCGCGCATCGTGGCAGAAAGATGATTCCTGGCTCGCAGATGTCGATTCCGAGAAAATTCCAGCTGACAGCTATCATATCAAGGAGATAACAGAATTTGCTCAAACCGATACGGGTAAGTGGTATCCGAAGAAGATTAAATCGACATGGTGCAATGATATGTCAAAGGCAAAACAGCGTCAGCACTTCCAAAGGATATATCTTAAAACCAATCCAAAGTTTCCTGAGGGGATTTTTGATCCAAAGAATCTGCCAAAGTAAATTTGCTGAGCAAGTATGATGTTTGTCATGGAAAGGCCGGGCTGATTTGGCTCGGCCTTTGTTAAATGATTATCGATTATGCTCTGTAGAAAATATGCAACCCTTGTCATTCTGAACGAAGCGTAGCTAAGTGAAGAATCCCTCCGGCCCGAAAATCAGAGATTCTTCGCTGCGCTCAGAATGACAAAATAATTGCCTTGGGTTCATAATCCCCAGGCCTTGGCGAAGGCGGTGAAGCTGCGGTCGTAGCCTTTCTCGACGTCGGCGGGGAAGCAGCAGCCGGGAAGCTGCTTACTTGACAAATGATAGCTTAAACACTCACAGCACGTCCCCTTTCTCTCACAGCCGGGGTATGTACAGCCGCATCCTTTTAGATTTTGTTCTTTCTGACATTCCATAAGTAGCCTCGTTAATGGTTCATTGTTTGTAGTTCATAGAAACAGAAAACGACTAAATCCAATAATAAATAGTCAATAGTAAATAGTCAATTGAAATGCAGCTCGATAATATCTTTATCGTTGAGGACGTGGTTTCGTTGGGCGTTTTGGCCGTCATAGACCCCGGTGCCCCAGATTCTTGCGAACCTGAGTTTCTCAGCTAATTGGCGGTGAATGGCGGTGGCCATATCCATAACAGTCGAGCCAACCGGCAGTGTGAAAGGGTCTGTCATATCGGCTGGCTCGCCCGGCGGCTTGGCGTAAATGCGTATGATACCTAATAAACTAAAAAACTTCGCAGGCAGCTTTCCAAGGCCGATGCCGGTTTGGGCGGAAACTTCGACAAATTCAAAAGGATATTTGCACGATTTCTTCAATGTTTCAAGGGCGTCCGGCTTGGCGATATCGGATTTAGTACAAATACAGAACGCCCTTTTAGCCAGGACATTGCCGTGTTCGTCCAGGGCCGGGGTTTCGGCATCGACGAGCAGGTTTTTGGATTCGAGGAAATCAAGGCAGGTCTCTAATTGTTCCTGCACGTCGGCGGAAAGGTCAATGACAATAGCAATCAAATCGCAGTTGCGGTACGTTCCGACCTGGCCCGGGGCGGAGTATTCGGCGGTAATCGGCGGCATATCGACAAGTTGAATCTGCACATCCTCGAATGTCACCATTCCCGGAACTGGGGCGGATGTCGCAAAAGGAAAATCAGCGACGTTGACCTTCGCATTGGTCAGACCTGCAACGATGGAGCTTTTGCCGCAGTTCGGCGTACCAAGAAGGACTATCTGTCCGGCGCCGCTGCGAGGCACGTGGAAAATGTCAACGTGTTTGCCGCCCTTCTTTTGAGTGGCGACCTCTTTGAGCTTGCTCAGTTTCCTGCGCAGATCGGCCTTGAGATGGTCCGTACCCTTGTGTTTGGGCATCACCGCCAGCATCCGCTCAAGTGCCAGAATCTTCTCTTCATTGGTTACGGCACTGCGAAACCACTTCTCAGCCTTCAAATATTCAGGTGTAAGATTAGCCGGCATAGTTAAAAAACCACGGATTACGCAGATTTCACGGATTGGAATCAATCAGTCTTTTGATTTCTAAAGAACTACTACCAAAATTAAGCAACAATCCCAAATTCAGCTCACTGGATTTCAAGTAATTCAGTACCTGAGCCTGTTCAATATCAGAGATTTCTTTGATTGCTTTTAGTTCAACAACTCAGAATGTAACAAATCGCTCTCAGCCACGCTATATCTTTCTTAAACTCCGTGAAATCCGTGAAATCTGCGGTTTTTATTCAGTAACTTTCTCTGAAACAAGGTCTCCCACTTCACTCGTAGAATAGCCCATCCGCCCGGCCTGCAGGCTCTTTAGCTTGTTGGCGGTAACATACATCACCGACTGCTCAATTTTGTCCGCCGCTTCATCTTCTCCCAGGGTAGCCAGCATCATTTGCGCAGCGCAAATGGCGGCTAACGGATTGATAACACCTTTGCCCGTATATTTTGGTGCGCTTCCGCCGATTGGCTCGAACATACTAACGCCTTCGGGATTGATATTTC
>CAYTND010000260.1:0-4189 GCA_964438965.1 uncultured Pirellulales bacterium | reverse complement strand
ATACGGTTTGTCGATATCATCGAAGGTGAGACAATAGGGATTGAGGAAGAACGAAAAGGTCAGGTTGGCAGACCTGTGGTAATCGAGCATAAAGGCGATAAGCATCCGCAAATCATTATCGAAGACAAGGATGGCAAGATACTTGATGTTCACTACCTGCCTGCGGGCGCCAGAATCGAGGTTAATGAGGGTCAGGGTGTTCAGGCAGGCCAGTTGCTTGCTCATCAGCCCAGAGCTACTGGTGGCACTCAGGACATCACAGGTGGTTTGCCCAGAGTTACCGAAGTATTTGAAGCGCGCAAACCCAAAGACCCTGCCGCAATGGCAGAGATTAGCGGCCGGGTCGAGTTGCGAAGCGATAAACGCAAGGGTAAGATGACGATTATAATTCGCTCCGAATCCGGCATGGAAAAAGAGCACCACGTCCCGCGCGACAGACACCTTAATGTTCACACCGGTGATCTCGCTGAAGCAGGTGATGCCCTGACGGACGGCCCACTTGTGCCGCATGATATTCTGCGAATTAAAGGCGAAGAGGCATTGCAGAGATATTTGACAACCGAGATTCAAAATGTCTATCGTTCACAAAATGTCAATATTAACGACAAACACATTGAAATCATCTGCTCTCAAATGATGCGAAAGATTGAAATCGAATCTGTGGGTGACAGCTCGTTTTTGCCGGGTGAGGTCGTTGATAAATTTGTGTTCAGAAAAGAAAATGAAATATTGACCAACAGCATCAAGATTACCAATGTTGGAGATGCGACCGATTTAGAGGTTGGTCAAACTGTTGACAAGAAGGAGTTGGCCGGCATTAACGAAAAGGTTGAATTGATTGGCGGTACCGGGGCCTCAGGCAAAAAACCAAAACCTGCAACCGCCAAGACATTGCTTCTGGGGATTACGAAGGCTTCACTGTGGTCGGAGAGCTTTATCGCCGCAGCCAGCTTCCAGGAAACAACTAAGGTCTTGACTGAAGCGTCTTTGGCTGGTAAGGTAGATGAACTTTACGGATTGAAGGAAAACGTAATACTCGGTCACCTGATACCGGCGGGCACGGCTTTCAAGCCGTATCTTGATATAAAGGTCAAGCACCTTGTGGAAGCCCCGCTGCCGAAGGAATTCAAAGAGGCCAGGGAAATCAAGGATGCCAAAGATGCCGAGGCAAAGGCTGAAGCCGCCGTCAGGGAAGCTTTGGGAATCAATTAGGACTGGTAAAGATAATTTATTTACAAGTCCTTAGTTATCGATAATGAGATACGAAAGACGAGACAAGAATTATGCCTACAATAAATCAGTTAGTTAGACGTCCTCGGGCGAAATCGAAGGGTCACAAGCGAGTATCTGATATTAGCGGTTCGCCGCAGAGAAGAGGTGTGTGCCTGATAGTAAGGACCCAGACGCCGAAGAAGCCGAACTCGGCTTTGCGGAAAATTGCCCGTGTCCGGCTGACCAACGGCAAGGAAGTTACTGCTTACATACCGGGCATCGACCACAATCTTCAGGAGCACAGCACGGTTACGATTCGCGGAGGCCGGGTCAGGGACCTGCCGGGAGTGCGGTATCATATCGTCCGTGGCGTCCTTGACTGTGCCGGTGTGGCTAATCGAAAACAAGGCAGAAGTAAATATGGCGCAAAAAAGGCAAAATAGTTAAAAGAGTAAATCCTAAATCCTAATCTCTAAGCACTAAACAAATTCAAATTACCAAAACAGTAAGTTTTGAACATTTGAATCTTGACTGTCGTCAGACAAGTTTCGTATTTGTTTAGTATTTCGGATTTAGATATTAGGATTTATACGAGGTACGAGGAAAGTAATGGCTAAAAAGTTTACCGCTTCAAGTCAACAATTAAAGCCGGACCCGAAATATAACAGCAAGCTGGTCTCCAAGTTTGTGAACTGTTTGATGTGGGGCGGCAAGAAAAGCACTGCCCAGCAAGTCTTTTATGATGCTATGAACATCATTGGCAAAAATGTCAAAGACGTTGAGGCCCTTGAGGTATTCGAGAAGGCGATAAACAACGTAAAGCCGTTATTAGAAGTTCGCAGCAAGCGTATCGGCGGAGCGAGTTATCAGGTTCCGATGCAGGTAAGTACCAGGCGCCAGCAGTCGCTTGCTTTCAGGTGGATATTGACCTCAGCCAGGGGCAAAAAGGGAAAACCTATGTGCGAGCGTTTGGCTTCTGAACTAATAGACGCTTATAACGAACGCGGCAGCGCAATGACCACCCGGGAGAATATCCACAGAATGGCAGAGGCAAATAAGGCCTTTGCGCACTTTGCCTGGTAAGAGTTGTCTTTTGTAACTGCCACGGTGTGTTTGTGAAAATAACCGTGGCAGTTTTTTTGTTTCGTCGTGCGTATTGCGTAAAAGAGAATACGATATACGCACGACGCAATACGCACGACGCAATACGCAACACGAATTATGTTGAGCGCTTTGGAAAAATTACGCAATATCGGGATTATAGCTCATATCGACGCCGGCAAAACGACGGTAACCGAGCGTATTCTTTTCTATACGGGCAAAACCTACAAAATGGGAGAGGTCCACAACGGTACCGCCGTTATGGACTTTATGGAAGAGGAGCAAAAAAGGGGTATTACTATCACTTCAGCGGCGACAAGATGTCCCTGGAAGGATTTTGAAATCAATCTTATCGATACGCCGGGCCACATTGACTTTACCGCTGAGGTTGAAAGGTCGCTGCGTGTTCTCGATGGCGCTGTAGCCGTCTTTGACGGCAGCGAAGGCGTTCAGGCCCAGAGCGAAACCGTCTGGAGACAGGGACAAAAATACGACCTGCCCTGCCTTTGCTTTGTGAATAAGATGGACAAAGTAGGCGCCGATTTTGAGATGACCATTGAAAGTATTCGCGATAAGCTCCTTGCCAATCCGATTTTAATGCAGATTCCCATTGGTGCTGAGGATTCTTTCGCCGGTGTGATAGACCTGATAAAGATGCAGGCGGTTTTCTATAAGGCTGAAAAGATGGGAGCGACTTTTGAAGAAACTGAAATTCCCTCCGAGTTGAAACAAACTGCTCAGCAGCAAAGACACCAGATGATTGAGCTTGCAGCCGAATACGATAACGAGCTGATGGACAGCTATGTTCACGATAAGCCGGCCGATATTAAAATAATTACCAGAGCAATCAGAAAAGGAACCCTGAGTAACAAGCTTCATCCGGTATTTGTTGGCTCTGCCTTGAAGTATATCGGTGTGCAAAGGCTGCTTGACGGCATCCTGGTGTATCTGCCTTCTCCATTAGATAAACCTGTCCTGACCGGGCACAAACCGTCCGATAAAAATAAGAAAATAACCATCAAGTGCGACCGCAATGGCAGCCTGGTAGCGCTTGCGTTTAAGATTACCGGTGATGTGCACGGCGATTTGAACTTTCTAAGGATTTATCAGGGCAAATTAAAGTCCAACAGCAGGGTTCTGAATACAAATCGCAATCGTCGTGAGAATATTACCAGAATATTTGAGATGCACGCCAAGGAGCGGAAGATTTTGGACTCAGCCTGTGCCGGCGATATTGTCGCAGTTGTAGGGCTGAAACAGACACTTACAGGCGATACGATTTGCGACCCCAAAAAACCGGTTTGCCTGCCAAGCATTACGTTTCCACAGACGGTTATTAATATGTCTATAGAGCCCAGAACCGCTGCAGAAAAGGTAAAATTGGCCGATGCGCTGGCCGACTTGAAACGCGAGGACCCGACTTTTGAATGTAAGATAGACAGCGAAACGGGCCAAACAATCATTAGCGGAATGGGAGAATTGCACTTAGAGATACTTCAGCACAAGCTGGTAAAAGACAAAGGAGTCAACGTCAGAGTCGGCAAACCACGGGTCGCCTACAAGGAAGCTATCACAAAATCAGCCCAGGCCGAGGGTAAATTCATACGGCAGACAGGCGGTCACGGCCAATACGGGCATGTTGTTTTGCAGGTTGAGCCGCTTTTAACCGAGAATGGCCGTTGGAGCCGTGATATTGAGTTCCAGAGCGAGGTCCCCGGCAATGTAGTGCCGAGAGAGTACATCCCTGATGTTGAAAGTGGCAGCAGAGATGCTTTGGGCAGCGGTGTATTAGCGGGCTATCCTTTTGTGGGAGTTAAAGTTACGCTAATTGACGGCTCTTTTCATTCTGTGGATTCCTCGGGGCTGGCTTTTGAGC
>CAYTND010000259.1:0-4215 GCA_964438965.1 uncultured Pirellulales bacterium | reverse complement strand
TGTAAAGTGCCTAAAGTGTAAAGTGCCTAAAGTTATTTGTTTTCTTAACTTTAGCTCACTTTAGCTCACTTTAGGCACTTTAGCTCACTTTTATCCTTTCACTCGTGTTAAGTACTCGCCCGTACGGGTATCGACACGGATAACCTCACCGAGTTTAATAAAAGGCGGCACCTGTACGACCAAACCGGTTTCGAGCGTTGCGGGCTTATTTTGATTTGTCGCCGTGGCGCCCTTAATCTCAGGCGGAGTATCGATAACTTTCAAATCCACCGCATTGGGCAGAGTAACTATAACGGGCTTACCCTGATACATACTAACCTGTAGCTGAGTGTTCGGCTTAAGATACTTCGGCCCATCACCGAAGGCATCATCATCGAGACTAATCTGGTCGTATGTCGAAGTGTCCATCAGCACATGTTCGCTTCCGGATGAATAAAGATATTCGTACGTTCCCTTGTCAAGATACGCCTCTTCAACGTTTTCCTCGGAACGTAAGCGGATATTTTGAATTGAACCGTCGGTCAGACTTTTGAGCTTTGTTTGATATACCGCACCGCCTTTGCCCAATTTGACGTGCTGATAATCAACAATTGCGTACAATTTGCTGTCGATCTTAACGGTCTGACCTTTTCTCATCTCAGACGCTCTCATTTTTTACTCCAATACTTCGAATAACTCGCGAGGTAGTTTTGACTGCCGGATTATCGACTGAAGCGTGCCAATCCGTATGGTTGGGTGAATAGGCACGGGAACGGTTATCGTTGACGACTCGGTCTTCTTCTGCATTACAACATGGCTTCCGCGCTGCCGGACATTTACAAAACCGTGCTGCTCAAGAAGCTTACACATTTGTTTGCCTGAGAATACCCGTAGCTTACCCAATTGCCACCTCCAGACGAGTAATGAAGACTTCACCGTGAACCCGTTCTTGTATCTCAGCTTCTGATGCAGTTTCAAAAAACAATTCTATCGCTTCGATCAGGTTTTTCCTTGCCTCTTCCACAGAATCGCCTTGGCTTGCAATGTCAAGTTCCGGGCAAAGGGCGGTATATCCGTCACCTTCGTGTTCGATAATTGCGGTAAAAACACGCTGTTTTTTCATTTACGTTCCTTTCTTTGATTGTTGTGGTTGCTAATATTACATATTCGGCAGATTATTTTACTTCCGTTATGCTTTATATTCACGAGATAAGTATTGCAAAACTGCCACAGAATGTCAACAAAGGAAAAATGCAATGTTCGTCCAAAAGATTGTGGGACTTTTTAAAACGCCCAAGTTGTTGTGCCTATACAACTCGGTGAATTGAAAACACCTGTACCCAAAATGCCTGACTAAAGAATCCGGGACAACAACGGCATTCGTAAAACGCGCTATATAGCAATGCAAGGTACCTTGTATTGCTATATAGTGATTTATTCAACTTTCTAAAGGATTTTTCAGGAATCTTTAACCAGATAGAAGCAGCGAAGGCTTATGGCAAGGCAGCAATTAAATACCACGGCCGATATGCAAATGTGAACTCCCCCCCTAATAATCAATCATCATTAAACACTTAAAGCGTCATCCTGAATTTTCTTTTAGCATCGCCGCACGCAAGCCCCGCAGCATAAGGCAGTCTCTGACAATGCTATGGGGCAGGCCAAGCGGCGGGAGCGTGGCGGGATTTATGGGGACTAAATTTTTGCACAAGCAAAGCGATTTACAAAAAGACCCCTGCTTATAGGAGGAGAAGGAGGAAAAAAGAAAGCAGGGGTACTTTAACACACCCTTAATTATAGGGCTTTTCGTTAGTGAGGTCAAGAAAATTATGCTGCTACTCTGCGAAATTATCTGAGGCGGCTGTGTCGTCCGCCGGAATCAAATCCGGCCTTTTGTGTGGTTACTCGATAACCTTCTCGCCCGCTTCACCGACGGTTTGAATGTCTTGGCCTAAGCCTTTGATTGTTGAGCAGCCAACAAACGAGATTAACAGGGCAAGCAGAACTATTACAAGAAGAATTTTCTTTGCCATTTATCGGCCTCCTAAAAGGGCTCTCTTAATTGTTTTTATTTTTCAATTAGTCGGCAAGCTCACGAATCCAGATATTGCGGAATCTCACCGGATTGCCGTGGTCCTGCAGCATAATCGGCAATTTGTCCTCATGCGGCTCATACTCAGATATCGCGTGTTTGCCTCGCCAGCCGGTACCTCCTGCGAGCTCGACATTATCGTGGACGAGCACGCCATTCTGAAAAACGGTGAACGTTGCATTCTTGACGACCTTTTTACCTTTGAAAATCGGACGATGGAAAATGATATCGTACGATTGCCACTCGCCTGGTTTTCGGCAGGCATTGACTAAAGGAACAGCCCTGCCGTAGAGCGCGGCACACTGGCCGTCGGGATAGGTCTTGTTGTCGTAGGAATCAAGAATTTGAACCTCATAGTTTGCCATCAGAAACACCCCGCTGTTGCCCCGTCCCTGGCTGTTCCCCCTGACCGTTGAGGGAGTGGCAAACTCAACGTGTAACTGACATGAACCGAAATTGCGTTTGCTTTGGATGTAGCCTGAGCCTTTGACAGGCTCCATATAGCCGTCCCCCATAATCCATTTCGTCGGATCGCCCTTGGTGTCAGTCCACTCCGACAGGTCTGTTCCATCGAATAAAACGACAGCGTCGGAAGGGGCTATGCCCGCCTGGCTTTGTGTGCTTTCTGTACCGGGCGTTATCACCGCCGGCGCAGGCCGATTCACATCATGAATCAACCACCGACCAGTATCAGTTTCCACGTACTGGAGTTTCTCACCTTTTTCGGCCGCTTGCTGGGTCGCACATCCAGCCAAAATCGCAAGCCAGCAAACAGCAACATGTAGCAGAACTGTTCTCATAATAGTTACTCCTTTCTTAATTGTTATTCTTAGCAACGCTCAGATTTCTGTCCACGTGCCTGGAACCGGCACCGGATAACGGCCCTGCGAATCGGCCCGGACCGGCGCCGAGCTCTCCTCGGTCAGGCCGTCCGCGTTCGGACAGAACTTGAAATCGGAAGCAATGACCTCAACGTGTAACGCTTGGTTTGTCGTTTCATAATTGCTCCTTCGAAAATAGCCTATTGTACGTTTTCAGCAAAAGTGAGACAAAATAATCTTTGATTTAGGAGACGATTTCAACTCCTGTTTCAATGATTTTACTGTTATATTTTTTCTTTTCAAGAATTATTTTTCCTTCCACCATCACCGCACACGAGCCGAGAACTAAAAACGTGGCGGGCTTCCCTTGGGGATAGAGCGGGTTATTTGGATAGCCTCTAAATGTTTTTTCGAGCAGAGTGGTTTATAAAAAAGCCCGTAGCAATTTTAAGATGGATTTGGTAATCTAATGAAACCTAATTTATTTACAAGTCCTTAATTCGGATAACTGATTCGAACCTGCTTTTTTAACTGGCGTAATTAGGGGTATTAAATTATACTTGCCTCCATTTGAAGGAGACTCTATGAAGTTCCAGGAACAAAAATCTTCCGGACAGGAAAAAGACGAAGCATCTATCGAGCTTCTGAGGCAGCTAACACGGAAATTGTGCTCAAGTGATATTTCAACTGCCAGGCTGGCAGCTTTCAATCTGTCGTGGATGCAGGAAGATGGTTTGGCTATCCTCACGGAGACATTACTTGGCAATTTCTCAAGGACGACCAAGAAAGCAGCAGCGTACGGACTGAGGAGTATGAAGGGCAGGATGAAGAAAATGGCTTCGGAGGTTCTTGAGCAGGGGCTGAAGCATCGTGACCGCACCACCAAAGCGGCATGTGTTAAAGCCCTGTTTCTGATGAAAGGGGGTACTCCGAAAAAAGGTGCCTCTCACTCAAAGCCTAAATCAGGCAAGCCAGGGATATAGGGAATTCGAAAGCCGGATAAGA
The DNA here is from genome assembly GCA_964438965.1 of uncultured Pirellulales bacterium. Lineage (GTDB taxonomy): Bacteria > Planctomycetota > Phycisphaerae > Sedimentisphaerales > Anaerobacaceae > NIOZ-UU13. The sequence goes on along the minus strand of CAYTND010000259.1, from coordinate 318 downwards.
GAAATACGCCAATGGAATAGGACATCTTCCAGCAGGTAAATATCATCTGAGACCACTATGGGCCGTCAGCCCTTGGTCCTCACCTTCACCGTACCCAAGACGAGTTCGCCGTTTATTTAAATGGCCTAACGAGCGCTTTAAATTTAAAGCTGATGGGCGTTCTGTGGGATTTTGTTAGCCGGTAATGGCCAAACTCAAGCCGAAGCGTATCTGAGGTAGGCTCAGGGGTTTTAACGCAAATTAGAACGAAATTAACCTAACACCGGGTGCCCGTCAAGTTTGTAGGTAAAAATAACCCTCCAATAGATGTATTTTTGG
>CAYTND010000258.1:0-4230 GCA_964438965.1 uncultured Pirellulales bacterium | reverse complement strand
GTCGTGTAGGGAAAGAGTGTAGATCTCGGTGGTCGCCGTATCATTAAAAAAAAGGCACTCCAGAAAGATGGTCTTGCCCGAGCCGGGCGGCCCTAACAGGATAAAGTATTCTCCTTTCGCTATGTTGATGCTCAATCGCTGCAACTGGAACGTGCCAATACGAAAAGAGATTTCTTCGGTGCGAATCATAATTTCACCAGGGTCGAACCGCCAATAAGGCGGATGCATGTTACCGCAATCAAGGCTACAAAGATAAGCAGCAGTGCTATTGCCAGTGCCACTTCAAGATTGCCGACTGATTGTTCGAGGAATATGGTAGTGCTTAAAACTTCGGTTCGTCCGCGGAAAGAACCAACAAAAATCATCAACGGCCCGAAAAGCCCAAACGCACGTGCCCAGGTTAAGATACCGCCGGCGATAATGCCGTTCCGGGCCAAAGGCAGACAAACACGGCGAAAACTGCCCCATTGTGTGCAGCCTAAGGTAAGGGCCACATTTTCGTAACGCCGGTCAACGTCGTCAAAGGCGGTCTTGGCTGAGCGGATAGCAAAACTTGCCGCAGCTACAAACTGACACAGCACAATGCCTTTGGGTTGGAAAACAAACTCGATACCCATGTCTTCCTGTATCCATCGGCCGGGGCTCGTCTGTGAAAAAAATACCAACAACGTCAGACCGGCCACCAGCGGAGGAAATACTATGGGCAAGTCCACAATGGCATCAGCCAGGATGTGGCCGGGAAACCGAAAGCGGCTTAAAGAGTATCCCATAGGGACCGCAAAAAGCAGCGCTATCAAAGTCGTGGCACAACTCGTCCAGATACTCATCCAAAGAGCGTGACGGATAAACTTGGAGGTCAGTACCGTTGCGACGGCTTTCTTATCAACGTAAAAAACATCCGTAACAATCAGCGTCAGGACAAATATGATAAAAACAGACACGAAGAAAAATGCCACCGCAGAAAAGACACGGTCACGCCAACCTCTTATGGGAGTGTTTACAGCCGTTTTCATTGCCAACCCATAGATGTAAAAACGCCCCACTTGTCAAATTCATAATACAGCATATACCCCATGCAGATTATTACAATCAGTGTTGCCGCTACGCCAAGCATCCTGGTCAAAGCGGGTTTTAGGTTTGTTTCGGCCGAAACGATACGCTTGAGGATAAAATACACAACCAGCGTAACAACGCCCGCCGCCAGAAAAGCAAAGGCCTGCTTTGCATACCAGCCCTGCGAAGGAACACCTTTTTCTTTTACCCATTTCCAGGTATGTTCCAGAGGGTAATAGCGCGGAAGCCTGATGTGAAGCCACATAGCAAAGAAATAGAAAAAGGCGGTCATAGCCGAGAAAACAGAACAGATGATGTAAGTGATATCTGACTTCTTCATTACCAGGTTCCCTTCAAAAGTGCCAGGTAGCAACCGACGATAACCTTGTACCACAGGATTACGTTCAACAACAAACAGAGCGGCACGTAAAGGAACAGCTTTTCTTTTTCCTGGGCCGGCTGAAAACTTTTGCGCAGAAAATAAAACGCGAAGAACATCGCCAGGCCCACAGCGCCCCAATGTTCCTTAACCTCAAACAGTCCGGTGGCCCAGGACAATTTCGGGTCAAAATCAAAATAAGGATGACGGATGCGGGCACCGTAGGCAGGATAAATCAACACACCGATAACGTAAACAATTGTGTAGGCCCACAAGGACACTTTGACATAGAGCCATTCGAGTTTTTGCCGACCGAATTTGCCGCGGACGTAGCCGGTGACTATGAGCAGGTTATGTGTCATACTGCCGACAAGTACAAATGTCGCAAACAAATGAACCAGAAGCAAAACTTCGTAATAATTTTCCAGAAACACCATAATGTCATTCATTCCTTCCTCTAAGCAAAAGGAGTATTCTATTGAGGAGGTTCAACTCTGTAAAGGTGTTTCCTGTAAATATCTTGCCCCCTGTCGGACAATGACAGCAATTATAATTATTGTAACCTTTTTCGCCTTGTCCTCCAACTCTATCCTTATCGAGCAACGAGCATCCAGCATCGAGCATCGAGTAAGTTATTTTACATAGCCATACTCAGCGAAAATTTCGGGGCCTCTGGTTCGGGTAAATTCGATGAACTGCTTGAGCGATTCGGGTTCTTTTGAATAGCTCAAACCAATAATGTGCACACGGATTTCCTCATCGTATTCATAGGGTGTCCGAACAACTTCCAAACTGTCGCGGAACGTATGAGCCACGCCGTTCCACATAATGACCACATCGACTGCCTGGGTTTTCAGAAAAGTCCCCAAAGCGCTGTGTCCTTTGGTTAAGCGGTTTTCGACGTTTTTCATCACCGCTTCTTTTATGCCCTTCTTATCCAAAAGTGCAAAGACCATCTCGCCGCAGGTGGAATACTGCGGATCGGTCAGAGCGACTTTCAAGCCGGGCTTTGTTAGGTCCTGAATGCTTGTCAGTCCTTTCGGATTGCCTTTCTGCACCGCCAATACCGGTGCCACAAAGCCTACATGGACATAATCCGCCAGGGCGTTGGCATCGGCAACGTAATCAAGGTACGGGTCGTGTGTAACAAGAATATCCCCTTTCCGGCCGGCCTTGACCAGAGGCAAAAAGTCCTCACTGCCTGCAATGGTAGTCACCGTCTTGATACCGGTTTGAGCGGTGAACTCGGAATACAATTGTTCCATCGGCTTGGGGAATGAGCTGCCACATAAAATTACCAGTTCCCCGGGCTTATCCTCTGTTTCTTTTTTGCTGCAACCAGTTACCACCACCAAGCACAGCACACCTATTAACAACAAATGTAAAATCGTCTCAGGTATGCGTGTGTGCCTGTTCTCCATACTTTGCCCTTTCATATTTTACCTGGCGCCCATTCTACAATTCAGCCGGTTCCGCTAAAGCACAGAATCTGGCCATCTTCAAGAGTTACTATTACACGACCAACACTGTCAACGGCCAGTCCCCAGTTAACCGGGGCCGATGGCAAGGCTTCAGACCACAGGACACTGCCGTCCTTGAGATTCAAGGCAACAATCTCTGATTTCTTAGCAACCACCACGGCATTACTGCACACCGCCAAAGCAACGCTGTCTTTACAATCGTAGCTCCACAACGGCTTATCGCTAATACCAAGCCTTTTCCAATCAACGTTGAAACGATTTGGAGGCTCCGCCATCTTCTTACTTAATAACTCCCTGTCAATATGCTCGAAGCATAAAATCTTCTTGTTGTTCTGGCTGCTTACCCAAACAACGTCCCGTCCCCTGCTCGATGTTAGAAAAACTCTGTTGAAAACCGTGTTGTCGAAGACATCATACTTCGGGTGCGCGTAGAATGGCTTACCGCAGGCTACAACCTCGTCTGCGAGCAAAGAAAGCTCCCAGCCACGAGGGCTTTGCGACGTAAAAACATTGTTTTGTGTAAGCTGTCGGAGAACGGCGGGGTCGTTAAGGCATTTTCCGTCTGAAATGTTATAGACAGCCGGCGAGAGAGATGTGCCGCCGGCTAAATAGAGCTTGCCGTCGTGAAGTAGTTGATGGCCCTGCATGCTCACTCCGGTACGGGCTTCCCGGTCGAGATGACCTGACGTGTTGTTCTGCCATTTTATCCGGCCGGTTGCGGCATCGAGCGCATAGACATAAGTGCCGTCATAATTAACGATACCGGCGGCGACATAGGCAATCCCGTTTTCGACTAACACACCGCTTGCGGCCGGCCAGGTGGATAGCAGCGAGCCATATACAGGTATCTTGCGCTCCGCCGGAGCTGCACGAAACCGCCAGAGAAGCCGACCCGTCTGTGCCTCGAAGGCATAGACCCATCCATCGCCGGAACCAACCAAAGCACGACCCTTCCAGATTGTCGGAGGAAAGCGGACCGCACCACCGGTATATGCCTTCCACCGTAACTGGCCGTTCACTGCATCCAAAGCCCGGACGATGCCGTCGGGACCGCTGACAAATACCAGTCCACCAACCGTAACCGGAGCCGTAGGGACAGAAACGGTGGAGGCAGGTGCTGTCTTCGGCTTAAACCGCCAGAGTAGTTTGGCTTTCTCAGGGATGGCGGCTTCTGTTGTTGCACTGCCGGTATTGTCTGCGCGGAAGGTAGGCCAGTCAGCCGACGATTCGGTCAGGCTTGCGACCTTCATTATATTCCTGGCGCTCTTCTCAAGACGTTCTGCTTCGGTTGCATGTGGGCTAAAGTCGAAATCCCCC
>CAYTND010000257.1:0-4238 GCA_964438965.1 uncultured Pirellulales bacterium | reverse complement strand
ACTGGGCGGTACTGGACTTGAACCAGTGACCTCCTGCGTGTCGAGCAGGCGCTCTAACCAACTGAGCTAACCGCCCCCTTGAAGAATGCCACACTGTCTTGCTTTACGAAGTAAAGCGGTGGGGGGACACTCGCTTATAGTATCGTTAAGAAAAATTAAAAATCAAGAATTTTTGTCCAAAACCACTGTATAAATGAGAAATGATACTCCGTTTGTAGATGTAACATTAGATATTAACACAAGTTATGACAACGATTACCAGCTCAAATTTCTTCTGATAACCGCGGCAGCCGAAATCTTTCGTTGCGCATTGCCACGCGTAACCGTTATGGAAATCTGAACACTTTTACAATCTGTTCCATCATCGGTGGGAGTCTTTGTGAAAGTCATAGCAGTAACATTGTCACAAAGCACATACTCCTGACCATCGCTGTTAGTTATCAAGTAAAGCTTTTTATCTGCATTTCTGTATTCGTACGTAATATCCTCGGCATCAGCAGTAAAGAAGTTACATTTATTGTTCGGTGCGTTAGGGTCAACTGCATCTGCCGTACGCAGTTGACTTGTTATCCGGAGCAGGGCTCCTCTGGCACTGTTGATTGCCTTAAAGATGTCCTCATTTTCGCGGTAATTTATAATCGAGGCGTTAAAGGCAGTAGCTACCGCAGCGAGCAGTATGCTTGCTATTGCCAGAGCAAGCAGTAGTTCCACAATCGTAAAACCACACCTGATGCTCGCTGCCCGTAACCGGCAGTCCATATTTTGTTTGCTGTACCTTGTATGTCTCATTTTGCACCCCCCATCATTGACGGCAAGATTCAGACGATGGACGTCCCTCGTCACTCGTACCTCGTCTCTCGTTCTTTAGTATCGGGCACGAAGCCATCTGGCGGAGCTGATTTGCCTTGAGTTCAAAAAGACCTTTACGGTTACTCGAACAAAGTTGCTGGTATGGTCAATTACAACCTGCTCAAAATCCGACGCATTGACATTTTCAACCGTAATCTGCTGGCTAAACGAAGCAAGGTTGTTCAGAACATTTCTGTCGGCACCGATGGGCGGAGAAAAACTCGCACCATCAAAATCATCCAAATCGTCATAGTCGGCGAGGGTCTCTGCCGCCTCCGGACCAAATGTGGAAACGCCGGTTTCCGGGTCGATTACCGGCAGCAAGGTGCTAAGTTCCCTTATCTGTTCAATGAGAAACTCGGCGGTTGACAGCTCTACTCCGGCACCGTTGGCTTTCGTGAATGCACCGTTGGCTGTAACCAGAGAGGCAATTGCAAAACCCACCAACAGTATTGCAATTAACACCTCGATAAGTGTAAAGCCATCCTCGTATCTCGTATCTCGCATCTCGCAATCTGTGTTAATCCGTTTCGATCTGTGTAATCTGTGTTTTCGCATCTCACACCCCCAATCGCAATCGTAATCTGTAAGCCGTAACAAAAGCGACGAATTTATTTGTTCATAACAACACTGGACATCTTGAATATCGGCAGAATAATACTCATCGCAATAAAGCCGACCAAAACACCCATCACAACTATCATTATTGGCTCTATCATTGAGGTTACTGCTTTGATAACAGCTTTAAGCTCTCTTGCGTAGTAATCGGAAACATCTTTTAGCACATCGCTCATAGAACCCGAATCTTCGCCGCTTCTTATCATTTGCACAACGTTGCTTGGCATCAGATTATACTGGCTCAGACTGGATGCGATTTTTTTGCCCTGACGAACCTCCTCATAGACGCCAAGCCACATCTCTTTATAAAGAACGTTTCCCGCAATTTGTGCTGTTATCGAAATAGTATTTAGTATCGGCACACCGGCCTTTGTCAGTACACCCATTGTGTGCAGGCTTCTTGTTATATAAAGACTTCGGCACAGCGTTTTTATAAGAGGCAATACCAATTTGGCCTTGTCCCACCATCGACGTCCGCCCTCAGTACCAATAAAATACCAAAACCCCCAGAGTGAAGCACCAATAACCGGTATAATAGCAAACCAGTATCCCCTCATAAACGCACTGGTGGCCAGTAAGGCTTTCGTAGGTCCTGGCAGCAGATGCTCTTTTCCTGCGAAGATGACTGTAAACCGCGGCAGGACAAAACACAACAGGAAAATAGTTACCGACACGGCCATAACTGCTATGATAATCGGATAAACCATCGCGCCTCTAATTTGTGAGCGAGTTTCGGCCTCGGAGTCCAGATACTCGGCTAATTTTTGCAGCATTTTACTAAGCGAGCCGCTGATTTCTGCTGCAGCCACCATATTTATGTAAAGCTCGCTGAATACGTCAGAATGCTCCGAAAGAGCCTGGGAAAAACTCTCTCCGGATTCGATTCGACTTTTCAAATCAAAAATGACGAGCTTAAATTTCTGGTTATCATTTTGCTCAGCTATTGACTCAAGCGAATCCTGAAGACTTATGCCGGCCCGGACCATAACGGCAAGCTGATTCGTGAAATTCAAGATGTCCTTTTTGCTCGGCCCGAACTCAACTCTGAAATTCCTTACCTTTTGCCACGCGATTTGCTGTCGGTTCCTGTGATTTGTAAGTGTAGATGCCTGTCTCGGCGTGGACGAGCCACGACGAACAGACTCTTGGCCGTGCTGGGCTTGCTCCGGCGGAACCTGGGGTTGCTCCTGACCTTCGGACTTCGACGAGCTCTGTCGAGTCACAACCGCCCCCGCTGCTTCGAGTTTGCGAAGCAAACCGGCAGCGGAACCTTTATTGTTTTGCGAAGATTCTTCAAACATAGGTATATGCCTTATCTTTTTCTTTTTGCTTTTACCAGTTCGGGAGGCTGAACAACTTCGACCGAATTGTCCCTATGCACAAGCGCCTTTTCCATCTTTGAGGGGTTGCTTGAGCGCATAACCGCCTCCTCTCTGTCGATGTAACCCTTGGAATACATCTCGGCAATGCTGTAATCCAGATTTTGCATACCCAGCCTTCGGGAAGTTTCAATAATATTCGGTATCTCGTAGATTCTGTTCTCACGAATACAGTTCCGCACAGCGGAGGTACACAGCAGTATTTCCGTACAGGGCACCATCCCTGGCTCATCTACCCGTTTAAATAATGTCTGCGAGATAACAGCCTGGAGTGTATTAGCTAACATTGTTCGAACCTGGCTCTGTTGAGCCGCGGGATAAATATCTATAATACGTTCAATAGTTTGCGCAGAATTAATCGTGTGCAGTGTACTGAAGACAAGGTGTCCTGTTTCAGCAGCGGTAATTGTAAAACTAGTGGTTTCCAGGTCTCTCATCTCGCCGACCATAATGATATCGGGGTCCTGTCGTAAGACATGTTTCAGACCTGAGGAAAATTCCGGACAGTCGGAACCGATTTCTCGTTGTTCGATCATACTCTCCTGGTTCTCTATGGCGTATTCTATAGGGTCTTCAAGGGTCATTATGCGTTTTCTGTACTTTGTATTTATCAATCCTATTAATGCTGCAAGTGTCGTACTTTTACCAGAGCCGGTATGGCCAGTTACAAGCACCAAACCTCTGGGCAGATCTGTCAGCTCTTTGGCTATCGGCGGCAGATTCAAATCGTCTATCAAAGGTATCTGATTCGGAATGACTCTGAAGGAGATTGCTATTGTTTCCCGCTGATAATGGGCATTAACACGAAATCGATGGCCGTCATTGAGGCTTGTTGAGAAATCAAGGTCTCTCTTTTGTTTGAATTCTTTGAATCTGTCCGGCTCAACCATCGAAGTGACCATTTCTTCCGCATCTTTATCGCTGACGGCAGGGAAATCCATATCTACTAACTCGGTATTCCTTCGCAATACCGGCGGTATTCCGACATTGATATGTACGTCGCTTGCATTGTTCTCTATGGCCGTTGCTAATATAGTTTTTATATCTACCATACCACAGTTCCTTCGTTAAATAACTCGCATCACACTTCAGGTTTTTTACTCGACATTTTCAACAAAAACTTCCTTTTCGTTTTTGCCATACACTTCAGTTACCCTTAACACCTCTTCTATTGTTGTCAGGCCCTGCTTTACTTTTACAAGTCCATCGTCAAACAAACTCCGCCGTCCGCTTTCACGAAACACTCGGCGCATATTATTAATCGATGAGTCGCTGTTAATCATATCCCTGAACTTCTCATCAATAACCAACAGCTCGTAAATACCAATACGCCCTACGTAACCGGAGCCTCTGCAATGGTCACAGCCGCCACCGTGATAAAACTGTTTGGCC
>CAYTND010000256.1:0-4248 GCA_964438965.1 uncultured Pirellulales bacterium | reverse complement strand
GATTGAAAAACTCCAGTTTGGCCGCTATCTTTGCTTTACAATCTTTACTTACTCTGTTGAGTCGGACCAGCGGTGTCTTGCCAATCAACTCTGTCATATCATTTGCAATATTCATCCAAAAAACCTCTCAAATATGCTATCGTTTGTACTTTCTTTTTTACTTATGGTAATTATTAATCGGTATTATCATAGGCTTTTGAGGTTGAAAATCAAAGAGAAAAACGCCGTTTCTTGGCACAACCTCGGCAAATTGATTAGTGAGAGAGTTTGCATTCCAAGCTTACTTACTTTAGTAGAGGGCCATATTAAGGTTTTCCCTGTTCCTTAACGTAAGGCCCGTAAAAACTAATATACTTAAAAGCATCATCCGGGGAAATCACAACAGCTAATCCTTTACATTTCCCTGCATATTGAAGCGCTGCATATACTATTGCGCCGGTGGTTGGGCCGACGAGAATACCCTCTTGTCTTGCCAATTGGATCCCCGTCTGGTATGCATCTTCATCATCAACTGTGACGGTGTCGTCTATTACTGACTTGTCCAGGATTTTTGGTACGAGGTCTTCTGTGAGGTCGGATATTTTTTTCATACCGGGCAGGTTATGTTCGGCTCTTGCCGGCTCAATGCCTATTATTTTTACGGAAGGTTTTTTGGCCTTTAAGTATCTGCCAACACCTGTAATAGTGCCGCACGTTCCAAAGCCGGCGAAAAAATAATCAATCTTTTCGTCGGTTTGCTTCCAAATCTCCGGACCTGTTGTTTCGTAATGTGCCTGAACATTCAATTCATTTTCGTATTGATTTGGGCTTACATACTTTTCCCCACCTTTGCTTTTTAAGATTGCGCTTACTAAGCCTCTTGCTCCTTCATTCGGGAACACCGGGCATAACTTATCATCTGCTTCCCAAAGGGTTTTCACTCCTAACAACCTTAATATGGTCTTCTTTTCTTCTGGTATTCTTTCTGGAACAGCTATTTCAATTGGAATACCTTTTGCGTTTGCAAGAGCCGCCAGGGCAATGCCGGTATTTCCGGATGAAGGTTCGACTAAACATTTGCCTTGCTCGATTTCAAGTCCTTCCAACATTGATAAAGCAATTCTGTCTTTGACAGAACCGAATGGATTATACCTCTCCAGCTTAAGGTAAATTGTGAAATCCCGGTTTGGATTAACCTTCTCGCCTATTTTTACCATTGGAGTTGGATTGTCCGGCCTGGCGATTAAATCAACTATGCTCTCGTAAACCCTGTTTTGTCTTGTCATTTTCCCTGCTTTAAGAATTCTCTAATCATTGCCAGTCCTTAAAATATTCGGTCTGACATCTATTTGTCAAAGCGTTGAGCAACTATTTTTTTCGGCGCACTTTCACACTAAAGTAATCACCAACGTTTTTAACTTCCATAACTTCCTGGCCCTGCTCGGCAAAACTTGCAGGAGCGTTTCTTACAGGCTCACCATTATCGAGCAGTATTTCAAGAACTTCTCCTACGGCTATCTTTTCGAGCTCCAGCTTGGCTTTAACAAAGTTCAATGGACAGACAACACCTCGCAAATCGATAATATGATTGTTAGTCTCGGCCTTTTCGACGATAACTTTCTGTGCCACCGGCTCAACTTTAAACTTGAGATTAGCGTCGAGCGACAGGAAAAGTTCTTCAACTCTTTTTACTAAATCCTCGACCTGCGGCAGCAAATCGTCGATTGACTCTCTGTCACCCATACGCCAATCAATTGTATCATCGAGGAGCTGCCGTGTCTGAGGTTTAACCCAACCCGGATCAATAAGATGCCTGGTAAATGCAGCAAATATTTCTCTGTCCCTTTTCGGCTCCAGGCCGAACGTAACCAGCAGCGCTCTTGCGACAGCTATAATAGCTTTATAAATATTTTCGCTGTTAGCCGGCGCCGGCTTGAGAGCATCTTTTGCCTCATCGATATCCAGCTTAATTACATCCATTACGCCGGCACCACACTCACCGGGACCTCTGCCGGCCAACGAAAACGGCTCATCCGAACCAAAGTCGTAATAGTAATCGTCCGGCAGCGACTCTACGCTGATGTCACTATATTTTACAACGAGACTCTTTAGCAGCTCTTTTTCAACAGTTCCGTTACTTAAAGCTTCCACTAACAAACCAGGTATTCGTTTAGCTGGGACAGTGCCTATTGTTTCAGCCAGATATGCATCGCCCTCAATGGTTTTTGCATCCACCAAAACATCATAGCACGGCATCAGTTTGCCATTCACTCTTTTAGCTCTGCCCTGAAATCCTATACCAGCGATAAAATGATGGCCGCAGGAATTTGGACAGCCGCTGATTCTTATGGTTGTCTCGGGCAAACTGGCTGAGAAACTGGCTTGTCTGAACTTGTTCGAAATCGCATCAGCCAAACCTCTGGAAAGACATAGTCCCAGCTTGCATGTTGAAGCTCCGGCGCAGGCAACTACCTTTGGCCCGCCGTCTCCAAAGACATCAATGCTCAGGTTTGTTAGTTCACCGTTGACATTATCAATATCTTTCTTCGCAATACCTGTGATAAGAAGGTCCTGCAGTTGAGTAGTTCTGAGGAGTCCCTGGCCGTATTTGGCTGCGATTTGACCAACTATGTTCAGGTCATCTGCCGGTATGTCGCCATTTTTTAACTGTAATCGTACAGTGGCTGGCGCCTCGGGTACCACATAGGCTGAGGCGATATCACGAATTTCCGGCGATTCGTAAGGAAGCCCATCGGACTTAAGTATCTCTCTTTCCTTTTGGTATAATTTGATAAATTCTTCGACGCCAACTCTGGCAAGCACATATCGCAGTCTTGCTTTATGCTTATTTGCCCTGTCTCCGTGTTTATCAAACAATCTCTTGATGGCCTCTGCAACTTCAAAAATCTCTTTAGCCCCGATGAAATCTTCAATCTTCACTGCAACGGCAGGATTTGAGCCTAATCCCCCTGCTGCGTAAACCGAAAAGGCTTTTGCTCCGTTTTTCGTGTGGGCAAAAAAGCCAAGGTCAGCTACTGAGGCAAACGCACAATCATCTGAGCAGCCGGAAAAGACTATTTTGTATTTTCTTGGCAAATTAAAAGAGCTTCTGTCCTGCAACAGATATTCTGCGGCAGCAATTGCGTACGGGGCCACGTCAAATTCTTCTTTCGGACAAACTCCTGCCAGGGGGCAGGCTGTAACATTGCGGACGGTATTACCTCCGCCGCCGCGTGGAGAAAGTCCCACTTCAAGTAAATCTTCTAAAACGTCAGGCGTATCTTCAATATTTACCTTGTGAATCTGAATATCCTGTCTGGTTGTAACGTGAACAATTCCATTGCCATAAGTTTTACTTAACTGAGCGATTCGTTCCAGTTGATAAGGCAAAACCAATCCCGCACCGACACGTATTCGAACCATGAACTTACCCGCAGCTCTCTGTTCATAGATTCCCATCGGTACTCGATAGGCTCTAAAGGCTACCGGCGACGTTTGGCCATCAAGAAACCTTTTAACCTTGTTGCGGTAGCCAAGAGTATCTTCTTTGACACTTTCCGGAATTCTTAAAATTGGTTCCATTGCTTTTCAGAATCCTTCTTGACAATTTTTAATTAGCTTTGGGTTCCCGGTTCTTTAATTGGCGTCCCATATTTGTAAACTATAGTCAAAACAGCCGAACGTGAGATTCCACCCGGATTAATCCCCGGCTGTCCTTCAGGAATCGAAACGCTCAGTTCTGAAAAATACTCTTCCCAGACGGGAAGAGTTACCCCTGTATCAGGGTCGTTAAATGTCATAGGCTGCAATGTAAATACCGGGCTGTTGTTATTGGCTCGCAGGAATATCTCATATATCAATTCTGAGCAGTAGTAAGCGTCGTTGTTGATAATAAATAGTTTATCGTATGGCTTCCCCTCCAGTGCAAAAGCCTCTTCGAGCGCATCTGGTATCAAATGCTGATAAGACTTTTTTAATCGTCCTGCAACGACCTTAGGCCGGCCGCCGGCCTCAACACTGCGATTAAAAAAAGTCTGCAATTCTGTGACCTCGACGCCGGTTGAGACTGCTTCTATGACAACAAAATTTCCCGTATCATTTTTTGCAACGATGCCAATATGGGAAAAATTTGCGCCCTGATACCCGGTGGTAACTTCCATAGTTCAGCTACCTCGGATGGCTCTTTCTCCTCCAGCTCAACCTCATTGCTGCTTAGCCTGGGGTCAAACTTAAGCGTATCACATAAAACATAAAAGGGGATACTGGCTT
>CAYTND010000255.1:0-4248 GCA_964438965.1 uncultured Pirellulales bacterium | reverse complement strand
GGCCAGACCGTATATTAGCATTCCGCTGAAAGGTGATTATGATTTTCAGAAGATAGGTATCGCGGACTTGGATGGAGACGGTGCTTATGATTTCATTATCAAGCAGCCCAATTTCAATACTGACCCCTATCAGCATCCGGGCTACTGGAAGCGCAGCACCACCACTTACAAACTCGAAGCGTATCGCTTAGATGGTACGATGATGTGGCGCTACGATATGGGCTGGTCTATCGAGGCGGGGATATGGTATTCGCCGTGGATTGTCTATGACGTGGATGGTGACGGCAAAGCCGAGGTTTATTGCAAGGCCGGCGTCGGAGACCCCCGGGATGAAAAAGGTCTTGTCCAAAGCGGTCCTGAATATTTGGTTAAGATTGACGGCCAAACCGGCAAAGTTGTGGCTAAAACCGCATGGCTGAGTCGGAATGGATTTTTCAGGTATAATTATTACTGCCGCAATTTTCTTACGGTGGCATATCTCGATGGCAAAACGCCATCACTGATTATGCAGCGAGGCACCTACAATCTTATCAAGACGCAGGCGCTGGACAAGGATTTCAATCAGATATGGTACTGGGAGTCGCCTCAGGAAAAGAAAAAGTACCGCGGGCAAGGGTCGCATGGTTTGATTACTGCCGATGTTGACCAGGACGGCCGGGATGAGTTGGTGATAGGGGCGGCGGTAGTGGACGATAACGGCAAAGGTCTCTGGACCTTAGAGATGGGACATCCTGATGTTTGTTATGTTGCGGATATCGACCCTGACAATCCGGGTCTGGAGGTTTTTTACGGTTTCGAGACGCGCCAGAAAACCGATGGTATTTGCGTGGTGGATGCCAAAACCGGTCGCAAACTGTGGGCCCATAAGAAACCCTCCCGCCACCTTCACGGCCAGGGAATGGCCGGGGATGTTCTTGCGGACTGGCCCGGAATTGAGGTCTATGTTGGCGAGCGAGACCTTAAAGAGCGATGGTTTTACAGCGCGAAAGGTCGGCTGATAGAGTTTCGGGAAAAGGGGTCCTTAACACCGCGTCCGGTCTGGTGGGATGCGGACCCACAGAAGGAAGTCGCCGTATCCGGAGCGATTCGTGATTGGGGCGGCGAAGCGATACAGCCGATTGAAGGCCGAGTAATCGCCGTAGTTGATTGTCTGGGTGACTATCGGGAAGAGGTGATTACCAGCCTGAAAGGAGAACTTCGTATTTACACGACTACTATTCCTACTTCCAGTCGGCGTCCTTGTCTTATGCAGGACCATCAATATCGGTTGGGAGTTGTCGCTCAGACGATGGGTTATTACTACCCGGCCCAGTTGGGTAAATGATTCCGCCAAGAGACAGCGGATCTACGATATTGATAAATGATTATTGGCCAGTGAGTATAGATTTTAATGCCACTTCGAGTTCGCCGGATGAGACCATAGAGTTTGGTCGAAGGCTCGGCTCACAATTAAAAGGCGGTGAAGTTATAGCTGTTTGTGGGCCGTTGGGCAGCGGCAAGACACATCTGATTAAGGGGATTGCAGCCGGTGCCGGTGCCAAAGACCGCAGAAATGTTAATAGTCCCACGTTCGTTATAGTTAATGAGTATGCAGGCCGATTGGATATTTACCATATAGATGCTTATCGGTTGAATTCTGTTTCTGAGTTTGAGATGTTAGGCTTTGACGATTTCTGTTATCCGGAGTCGGTGGTTCTGATAGAATGGGCCGATAAAATCGAATCGGCTCTCCAGGCCATAGACTACATTCGGATAGAGCTTGAACACGCCGGCGAAACCAAAAGAAAAATACACGTCAAAAGTAAAAGTGCCTAAAGTGAGCTAAAGTGCCTAAAGTGAACTAAAGTCAACGTGGTTATCTGGTTATCAGGACATAAGGTAGTGGTATATCAGGTTAACAGGATATCAGGTTAACTTTGTTTTATTTCCTGGTATCCGGATTCCCTGATATCCTGCGCCCTGATTTGCTGATATTCATATTTTAGGCACTTTAGGCACTTCAAACTTTAGGCACTTTTCCTTTTATTCTCACACCTACAAATTTGGCAGCATGGGATTTATTTCTTATATTTTGCTTGGATAGTTATTTAGCCTTAATCCTTTTTGGAAAGAGCAACTTGAAGTGTTTTCGGACGTTGGAGTTTAAGGTTTTATTGGCCGTCCGGCGTCCGAGGGAGATTCTTAGAAGTACTTTTCAGGTGTAATTTCGGGGTTTTTATTAGAGGAGGACTAACGACAAGCAGAAGGTTAAAGGTACGGTTAAGCAGTGTATCGATTGGGTCGATACCATAATTGCTGGAAAAAGTATTATGTGGAGTGTTGTGTGATTGAAAAGGTAATAAGATAGAACTTTATTGTGATGAAAAGGGGCAAAAAATGAAAGCTAAAAGCGGTTTTACATTAGTGGAAATTCTGATTGTTGTGGTTATTCTGGGTATTCTGGCAGCTATTGTGATTCCTCAGTTTACCGAAGCCAGTACCGAAGCCAAGACTTCAAGTCTGTGCACCGACCTTCAAACGATGCGTTCACAGATTGAGCTGTATAAGGTTCAGCACAATGATGACTTACCCGGTGCAGGGACAGCTTCGTTTGAGGATGCTATGATAGGCCAAACCGATATTTATGGGGCCGTTTGGGTCTCAGGTCCTGCCTATGGCCCTTATGTGCAGAAAATTCCGACAAATCAATTCAACGACGATGATACAATTAGTGAGGCAGCTACGACTCCTGCTGCAGCAGATGACAGCACCGGATGGTTCTTTAATACTACGACAGGCGAATTTCGCGCCAATGACACATATGACGCGAGCCATTGGGACCTGTAATAACTTGTATTAGAAAGAGGTATAAAAAAACAGGCTGGCCATGCTGAGGTAATTACCGATAGCTGGTCAGCCTTTTTGAACAATATAGGGGAAGGGTTATGAGAGAGAAGACCCGCTTGTCGTATGTTGAAGTAGTAATTATAGCATCTTTATTGAGCGTGGTTGCGATGACAGTTGTTCCGAAGTTTATCGTAGCGAGCCCGGAATCCAAGACATCCGACTTGATCGACGGACTTCAGCAGATGCGTTCCCAGCTTGATTTGTACCGTGCTCAGCACGAAAACAGCCTTCCTCCAGTTGATTCTTTCGAGAGTTTCAAAACTGCTATGACAACAAAGGTAGGACAGTACGGTCCGTATGTTAAGAAGATTCCTGTTAATCCTTTTAATAATCTTAACACGGTTCGGTTTGATGGCGAGACGGCAGGGGCGGGTAAAGCCGGTTGGAGAGTTGATACGAAGACGGGTTTATTCCAGGCCGACAATAATGCTGAATATGCAGTTCTGTGAAAAGTTAATAAGCGATTAGAAAGGACAGGTAATGAGAAGTTATGAATAAAGCAAGAGCTTTCACACTTATCGAGATTCTTGTAGTAGTAGTCCTGCTTGGCATTCTTGCTGCGGTTGTCATTCCGACGGTTGCAAACAGCACCACATCAGCTAAAGACAGCGCACTTGCTGTGGATTTGCAATTGCTTCGAAGATTTACTCTGGTTTACGAGAGTCAGCATTTGGAAGTCGGGCCCGGTTATCCGGATGGCGATACGACTCAAGCACCAACCGAGCAGGCCTTTATTGACCAGGCTATAATGGCAAGCAAAGCCAATGGTCAAACGGCTGCAATAGGAACTCCCGGTTTTAATCGCGGCCCTTACCTGATGAAGATACCCGTTAATCCTTTTAACGGGAAAAATACCGTTGAGATACTGGCGGATGGTCAGGCATTTCCGGCCAACGCTGACGACAGCCACGGCTGGATATATAAGGCGGCTATCCCCGAGATACGAACTGATAATACAGGAACAAACCAGAACGGGAAACGATACTATGACTATTAGCCGGACAAGACATTGCGACGCAGGGCGGCGAGGCTTTACCCTCGCTGAGGCAATGATGGCCACGGTCGTGTTAGGTATCGCCGCGGCTGGTGTGCTGCTTCCGTTTACAAGTGGAGCGGCGATGCGGGTTGAGGGTATGCGCAGAACTTTAGGTGCAAAGCTGGCGAGCGATTTGATGGAAGAGATTGTTAATACGCCGTTCGAGCAGATAGCAGCCGGCTATGATGGTTATTCCGAGGCCCAAGGCCAAATAAAAGATGCAGGTGGGGCGGTATTTACCGGCTCAAATTACGCCAAGTTCAGCAGGGACTCAATGTGCGATTATGTTTATGTCCCGCAGGAGAGCGGGTCAGGTGTGTCGAAAT
>CAYTND010000254.1:0-4252 GCA_964438965.1 uncultured Pirellulales bacterium | reverse complement strand
GTATGCGTCCCCATATCAGGCCGTATCTAACCATCAACTGCAAAAAATAAACAGCCGATGTGGATCTGTTGCCGATGTAAACTGTATCTGGAATATTCGGCAGGTCAGTGAAAATAGCGAAATTACGGTCCTTTAGTTGGCCTATCAGTTCATCCTGATTGTCACCACCAAGCACCAGTGCCCAGCCGGCCCGCCATTTACTTCCCATGAATACGTACTGCTGAACCTTTTGGTCATCTAAGAAGAACTGTTGTTTATCATCACAGGCAGCTTCGTATAATTCAGCAGCCAATAAAACAGGCTCCAGAAGCTCTTTGACATCTGAGTTTTGCTTGTCGATGAGTTCCTGGCGCAAAGATGGTATGTCAATTTCCTTATCGCCCAGAAACGTTGCTTTTACCGGCAGGGGGAATTCAGAGCCTTGAAAAGAGGAAACTTTGTCAGGCAATAATTGCAATAATTGGCTAACTGCTTGCTGTTGTATTTCAACTATCACAAGATGTCTCCGTTTCAGAAATTTTTACCGACACTTTGGCTACGTTACCATCTTCTAAAAGAAAACCTTTCACAGCAGGAGCGTTAGCGTCCTGGAGTGAAACGATTAGATATATCACATCCGGTGTAAAAGCCAGCCGAATATCCTCAGCCGAAGGTCTGGCAGGTGTTTCAGGATGGCTGTGATATATCGCTAACATCTCAAGGCCGGCTGAGCGAATATCTTTGACCACTGCAAACTGCTCCTTCGGCTCCATCATAAAGTGGTTACTGCTGTTGTCGGCGTTTGTCATCTTATAAAGCTTCTCGACTTTACTGTCGTTACCCGCCAGAATTCCGCAGACCTCGATTGGCGCCTGGGCCTTGGCTTGTTCCAACATTTGCTCGAATACGCAGGCTGGAATCTCTAATTTCATCATTTGCAGCTCTTCAGATCACACACAATCTGCTTTTCATCCTTCAGTTCGGTTATTTGCGGGTTTTCGCTGCAAAGTGGGCAGTTCGCGTTGCGGTCCAATCGCACTTTGCGGACCTCCATAGTCAACGCATTGTACGTCAGCAATGTGTTGGTCAACAAATCACCTATTCCCAGCAGATATTTTATTGCTTCAGTTGCCTGCAATGAACCAATAACTCCGGCCAGGACTCCGAGCACACCGGCCTGCGAGCAGGATGGCACGGCATTAGCCGGCGGTGGAGAATTAAAGATACAGCGGTAGCAGGTAGTTTCGCCGGGCAGTACCGTTATCAACTGACCGTGGAACCGTAGAATACCTGCATGTGAAAAAGGTACCTTGTTAAAATAACACGCATCGTTGACAAGAAATTTAGCAGGGAAATTATCCGTCCCGTCGATGACAAAATCATACTGACGGATAATGTCCGATATATTTTCGGCATTCACTCGGGTCTGATAGGTCCGGACGGTAATATCCGGATTTATCGCCCGCATTTTATTCTCGGCAGATTTGACCTTTTCCACACCTACATCATTAGTATGGTGGATTATCTGCCTTTGAAGGTTTGACAAATCGACCTTATCGGAATCGACAATTCCAATTGTTCCAACACCGGCGGCAGCCAAGTATAAACCAGCCGGCGCACCAAGACCGCCTGCACCTATGATTAACACCCTGGAGTTGAGAATTTTTTCCTGGCCTGTACCGCCAACCTGCTCTAAGATTATGTGTCGGCTGTATCTTTCTATTTGTTGTTCAGTTAACGACACTTCCGCCTCCCATAAAATATAGAAACTCTACCTTATCGCCGTCTTTGAGTATTGTCTCTTCAAACTTAGTTCTTTTTAGAATCTGTCCGTTAAGTTCGACTGACACCATATCCGGCATTTTTACATTCTCCTGGACCAGAAGTTGACTTACGGTCAAACCGTCAGTGATGTTCGTCTCTTTGCCATTTACAACAAGATTCATTTTATCTCCTTGAAAGTTCTTTCTATTGCCTGCTGAAAATCAGCTCTTATGTCTTCGAAATCCTCAATACCGACCGAAACCCTAATCATATCATCAGAAACGCCCATCGACTTTTGTTCATCCGGGGAGAATTCATGAAATATAGTAGAGGCAGGATGTATCACCAGGGTCTTCGCATCACCAAGATTCGCAAGATTCTTTGCCAGCTTCAGCGAATCGATAAATTTAAAAGCCCTTTCCTTATCGCCAAGGCCAAGTGTAAGCAGTCCACCGCCACGGCCGTCAAACAGCTTTACAACTCTATCGCTAAACTTGCTGTCTGTAAACCCCGGATAGTTCACCCAGGATACTTTCGGTTGAGCTTTCAGAAATTGTGCTAATTTCTTTGCATTTTCGCCGTGTTTGACCATTCTTCCCGGCAGAGTCTCCAGGCCTTGCAGCATCAGAAATGAATTCATCGGGGCAGGACAGCCGCCAAGGTCGCGATAAATCAAGTTTCGCAGGTTGGCCAAAAATGCCAATTGGCCAACTCTTTCAGATAAATGTCTTATATCGTCAAACGCCCCTTTTCTCCAGTCGTAATTGCCGGTATCGATTATTGCTCCGCCAATCGCAGTGCCGTGGCCGTTAATAAACTTTGACGTCGAGTGAACAACAATATCAGCACCAAACTCTACGGGCTTGATAAGAAAAGGCGTAGTAACGGTATTATCAACAACCAGGGGTACGTTGGCCTTATGAGCAATTTCAGCGATAGCCGGTATGTCCGGCACATCCATTCGAGGATTGCCAATGGTCTCGATAAAAATCAGCTTTGTCTTGTTATTGGTCGCATTTGCAAAGTTGTTGGTATCAGCCACATCCACCAGGGTAGTTTTCACGTTGAACCGCCCTAACGTATTTTCAAACAAAGATACTGTCCCGCCGAATATGCCCGCCGCAGCGATTATCTCATCACCGGCTCTGGCCAAGCTCATCACAACTGATGCGATAGCTGCCATGCCGCTGGAAGTGGCGATGCAGCCGATGCCATCTTCGAGTTGTGTCAGTCTGACCTCAAGAGCAGCGGTGGTTGGATTTGCAATCCGCGTATAGATATATCCGGGCGCTTTGCCGGCAAAAACATCAGCCAGCTCTTGCGCAGTTCTGTAGGCGTATGAAACTGTCTGACTAATCGGCACCGCTGTGGCGCCGCTGGCACTGTCACCAGCAAAACCACCATGTATAGCCAAAGTATCAGCCTTCACTATATAGTTCCCCTTTCTGTTTCCATTTCAACCCTTCCGCAAAGCACATAAGAAATCTCTAATTACTAATGACTTGTGATCGTTATTTTCTCGCATTCCCTGGTTTTCTGCTCATCATGTAAATGTTTCACTGCAAGATAGTACTC
Organism: uncultured Pirellulales bacterium; assembly: GCA_964438965.1. Taxonomy (GTDB): domain Bacteria; phylum Planctomycetota; class Phycisphaerae; order Sedimentisphaerales; family Anaerobacaceae; genus NIOZ-UU13. The sequence continues at coordinate 934 of CAYTND010000254.1, read as the reverse complement.
AATGCATATTACTTTTTTCTGCCCTTATCACGGCACACAGGGCAAGTTCATGGCCTGTTCGAGCATTACGCCCGGTCCAGAGGATTCTTGGGTTACTGAATCCCGCCGAGCTGAGAAGCTCGAGGAAGTCGTTCTGAGGCAGTGCTCCACCTATGCAGCGAAACCAGTCATTGATATTCTTGCGTATTTCTTCCGGTAACGGAGCCTTCAGTACGATTTCGGCAAAGATGGTACGGCCTCCAGGACGTAATACTCTGGCAACTTCTCGCATAACCGCAGTTTTGTCCGGGGACAGATTATAGATGCCATTAACCGCAACAAGATCGACTGAGCCGTCAGGCAATGGCATACTGTCCGCTGGTGCGCACAGAAATTCAACATTTTGCACGTTGAGCGTCTCCATGTTTCGTCGGGTTTTGGCAATCATGTCCTCAGATATATCAACACCATAAACCTGGCCCTCGGGGCCGGTTGCTTGAGCATATAAATAGAGGTCAAGCCCTGCCCCACAACCTAAATCAAGAATTTTTTCGCCGCGTTTAATATCGATATAAGGTTGCGGATTACCTGCCCCTGTGAACGACTCCCACATTGAGGCAGGCAGTTTATCCAATAATTCACCGGAGTAGCCGACGCTTTCAGCAAACTTCCTTCCCACTGGGAAATTGAACTTTCCCTGCGGATTAGAAGCTACCTCGCTGTATTTTTCTTTAACAGCCTGTTTTATTTGCTCAGGACTCATCTTCTGAAGATTGTTGTCGAGCCGGGTGGTTGGTACTATCGAACATGAGCTGGTGCTGTTAAAAAACTTTGAGAGAAGCTTTTCCAGAAAGCACACACCCGTCAGCCCTGCAAAGATCATCATTGCTGCGGCAAAATATGCCAACGGCTTAAAAAACACCAGCCCTACAATAACAATTATTCCCATCACAAT
>CAYTND010000253.1:0-4257 GCA_964438965.1 uncultured Pirellulales bacterium | reverse complement strand
ACAGTAGTCCCGCGCCCACAACAACTGTTCCAAACCTTCACCATCAATAAATCCCATGCCGCTCATATCAAGCACTACACCAGCCTTACGTTTTGCGATTATGTCGGTGATTGTACTTTGGAACAATTCGACATCATCACCGTTCAGCTCGCCCTGCAGCTCAACAACGGTAACATCGTTAAATTGGTGTATCTTGACTTTCATCTGATTAGCATCCCCACAGCAGCAGCACCATATTCTACATAATCACTGCTCCTGTAAATTTCGCTGAAACCATTCTGTATAATGTCCCAGAGCCGCTTGACATCGCTGTCGAGAAAAACTCTGCCGACTTCCTCGTCAAATTGTGTGCCCAATCCTTTCTCTATCTCTGCAAGTGCCTGTTCCATAGTCATGGCGTCCCTATAAGTTCGCTTTGATGTCATTGCGTCGAAACTATCTGCCAATCCGACAATTTTGCCCGTCAGCGGTATCTGGTCACCCATTAAACCGTCAGGATATCCTTTGCCGTCAACTCGCTCGTGGTGAGACAATACGCCCGGAACAATATCACGCATCTGTTTTATTTCATGTAAAATACCTGCACCTGTCGATGGGTGCTGTTTTATACGGTTGAATTCCTGCTCAGTCAGCTTGCCCTTCTTGCGTAATACTGCTTCCTCTGTTCCTATTTTTCCTATATCGTGCAGCAATCCAGCCAAATAAACCATGTGTATTTGTTCTTCATCCAATTGCTCTTGTTCGGAGAGCCTTTCAGCAATCCATCGAGAAACAAACGCAACCCTTTCGGAATGACCGCGTGTGTACTTGTCCTTGGCGTCAATACTACTTGTCAGTGCTTTCAGCGAGCCGATAAATAATTCTTTGAGGTCCTTAAAGAGCCTGCCGTTCTCGATAAACACGGCACATCCGCCGGCCACTGAATTAAATAGTTTTACATCGGTGCTGTCGAAATCCTGTTTGCCGATTCTGTTTATTGCAACCATCAGCCCCATTATGCAGCTACCATTCTCGGTTTTTCCTGTAAAGCCGGATTCTGTTTTCTCCTTGCCGCATAAAGGTACCGCAATAATATTTTTTATGTTGCTCGGCCAATCATATTTGAAAGCGGAATCCACTTCGCTGTCCAGCAGTGCCTCTTTACCGCTGTTTATTTCCTCCATCAATCCGCTATGTAAAATAGCTGCCGTTTGTTCATCTATATCTATCAAGCCTGAGCCGGCGGTTACAACCAACTGCTGCTTGTCATCGATGGTCTTCTCCAGCAATATTGCGATGCCTTCGACATAAACAATTTCGGTTAAGCTGTCACAAGCTATCTGCAGGAAGCTGGCGTCCGATTCGGTAACCTTCATATTTGTGCTGAGCTTGTGAAGCAGCACCAGTTCCTCGTATGTCTGTGCCAGCTCTGTGCCGACCATTTCAATCTGTTTTTCGGCTTTTGTCTCGGCTTGAAATTTTTCGACCAAAAGCCCAAGCATTTCCGCTAAATAGTCGCTGTCTGTCTGGGCCGGATCCGCACCGCCTATATCGAATGACGGGACAGAAACCGGGCATAATGATTTATCACCCAAGTCAACCAAAGCTGTTCCTATAACTTCTCCACCTTTGTTACTGACACGAGCGGATTTCAGAACGGCAGCCAAAACAAAATTTGCATCACCAAATCTCCATACCGGCACGCCGGGGTCGTCGGAACAGCTTTTCTCGCCTTTTTGGTCTAAAACCTGCCGGCTCAGCTTTATTAACTGTTCCCTGCTGCTTTTGAATCTGCCGCCCTCGCACAGTAAGATAAGTTCGTCCGCGGCATTGCAAACTGCAAAATTAGCGCCGAACTTATTTATCTTAGCCCCAAAGCTCTCAAGCTCACGCCGTTGTGACAAACTTAAAGTTTTCCTTACCGTATCCAGCATAGCTTCCACCGACCCTTTACCATCAATTATCTTAATGCTTTTCCTTAATCATCAATTGCTTACCATCACTTGCTTCTGATACAGAACATCTTCGATGTTCCCTAACAACTCCTTAGGACTGAATGGCTTGCTCAGACAGTCTGATATTTGCAGCTCTTCCTGCTGCTCTTTTGGAATAGCAAAGCTTCTGGCAGTCAACATAATCACTGGTATATCCTTCGTTTCCTGGCGCTGCCGAAGCTTCTCCACAAGTTCCAGCCCCGTCATAACCGGCATTTGAAAATCCGTAACAATAATGTCCGGTTTCTCCTCGCAGGCCAGCTCATAAGCCTCGGCACCGTTATCCGCCGATATGACCTCATAACCATTGTTACGAAGTTTTATCGCCACTACATGAACGATGTGTATCTCGTCATCCACAATCAAAACTTTCTTGCCAGTCATTATTTTGCCTCCTCAAAAGATTAACGTACAGCGTGCAGCGTTTAGCGCACGATTCTTTTGCTATCCACAATTTTTACAGCGCTCGGCTCCCCTGCCTTGTCGCCAGGGGCAGTTCAAAGCCAAAAGTGCTCCCTATACCGACCTGGCTCGTAACGAATACTCTGCCTTCGTGAACCTTTTCAACTATTTGCTTAACAAGGTTAAGCCCCAGGCCTGTCCCTTTTGCCTGCTTTTTGTTGGCGCCGACCCTGTAAAATTTATCAAAGACATGTTCGATTTCATCTTCGGGAATGCCAACCCCCGTGTCAGTTACACTAACCCGTACCAGAGAGGCGCCTTCGTCAACTTCGATTTCAATCTTTACTGAACCTCCGGACGGAGTATATTTGACGGCGTTACTTAACAAATTAACAATAACCTCCTGAATCATATCCTTGTCCACGTACACCTGGTCGAATACAATCGGCTTTTGCCCGATGACCTCTACTTTCTTTTCTTCAGCGTAGCCTTTTATCATTTGCAACTGTTCTTCTATGAGCATCGTCAAGCTGGCCGGCTCCTTATTTACTTTTATTAGACCTGACTCTATTCGCGAACTATTCAGGATATTTTCAATCAGCCGATTCAACCTTTGGGCCTGACTTTGAATCACCGAATAAAACTCTTTTCTTGTCTGTTCATCGTCAGCTTCACCATCAGCTAACATTTCCGTATAGGCTGTGATAGAGGCAAGAGGCGTTTTGAGCTCGTGTGAAACATGACTTACAAAATCACTTTTCATCTTTGATATTTCTTTCTCGCGCGTAATATCGTGCAGCACCGCCACTGTCCCGCAAACCTGCCGGCCCTGGTCGTAAACACACGAAACGATGCAATTGAAAGTTTTTGGAGTTCCGTCTTCTAAAAATTCGAGCTCCTTTCTCGTTGCCTGCCCCTTACTTTGTCTGCGGCGAGTTAGAAAATCTACAAATTCACCTTGGTCAGGACCTATCAGCTCGCTGACGGGTTTGTGCTGCGAACTGTTAAAATCAAAATTGAAAAGTCGGCCGGCCGCCTCATTTGCCATCAACAGCCTGTCAGACTCATCGATAACGATAACAGCGTCACGAATGCTGTATATAATGGCCTCGGTGTTTTTTCCGCGTCTTTGTGAAAGTTGAATCTGAACCTGAAAATCCTTGATTTGCTTTTCGTACTCGGCAATACGAGCAGTACAGCCGGCAAAATGCTTACTAATAGCCTGGTACAATTCGTCTATTTTTGTCATTCTGAGCGGAGCGAAGAATCTCTTCCTATCACCGATAGCACCTGTTTTATCGTTCTGGAGCAGTGTGGCTATGGACGTGACCGCCCCGGCCAGTTTTAGCTGGTACCAGCCAAGACAAATCACGCCCACAGCCCCAACAACGCAGTACACCGACACAAGGGGTATCCGCTGCACATAACCGGCGTAGCGCCAACCCTCTTGGGTGCCAGAGTCCTGCCACTCGGCAAGGCCACCTACAAACAAACTGCTCGCCACGATTAACGTGACTATCGCATATAAGATTCTTCTGAGCTTCAAAACAAACTCCAGCGTTTTTTAAATTTCAAAGTTCAAACTGCGCTTTAATTCACGGATGACCTTTATCTTCTCAGCCACTTGTCGGAGTCTTCGCGCTCAATATCACCAAGCATAATTCTTTCAATCATGTCCAGCTCATCCGGGGTCGTCTCAGCAATGATTCTCTCTTTCAGCCGTATCGCCTCAAGATATGACGGACGAAGCTCAAGAACATATTCCAGCTCTTTCATTGCAGCCTCGGTATCGCCTTCAACATAGTATCTCGCGGCTTTTGCGTAACGGTCTTCTGCTAATCTCGCTTTGCCCGCCCACTGCAATTCTTCCTTTGCGCCAAAT
>CAYTND010000252.1:0-4266 GCA_964438965.1 uncultured Pirellulales bacterium | reverse complement strand
CAGTGGTTCGGCCGGCCCGGGCCAAGATATATGATTGACCGTCACCACCGCAATGTTCCGCCCCTTGTTAAAGATGGACGTCTCTTTGCTCCGGGCGATAATGTCGTTTTTGCTGTAGATGCCTATAACGGAACAATCGAATGGAAAATCGAAGTTCCCAATTCACGCCGGCTCGGGGCATTCCTGGACTGCGGCAGTATGGCAGTGGACTACCGATTTCTGTATGTGGCCGCAGAAGATAAGTGCTACGGCTTCGATGTCCGGACCGGCCGACGCCGTATTACGTATAAAATGCCACAACTAATCAGGTCCGAGCCTCGCGAGTGGGGCTATGTTGCATACTCAGGTAATATACTTTTCGGAAGCGGTCGAAGGAAGGGGGCTTCCTATACCCAGACCAGCTATGAGGCAGACACTGCGCTGTGGCACAGAAATATGAAGTTAGTGGTAAGTGATTATCTGTTCGCGATGCGAAAGGCAAGACGCCGGCTGCTTTGGAAATACAAAGGCGGGCTTATATTGAACACTACTATTACCGTTGGTGGTGGACGAATATACTTCCTTGAGACTTATAGCCCGAAGGCCTTGGCTGACAAACTCGGGCGTATGCCCGTGAAGACATTATTTGACGGAGGTGACCAAAACCTGGTCGCTCTTGACGCCCGGACCGGTAAAATTGTCTTCAAAGAAAGAATCGATGTCGGCAATTTTGAAGAACCCGTGTATATTAACTATGCCAAGGATACACTTCTTTTAAGCGGGTCCAGACTCGTCCGCCGCGGCGGGCAAGTCGGAGGTTCCATTCGTTATTATTATTACGCCTTTGACGCGCGCTCCGGTAAGGTCCGCTGGGAAGCAGACCATAAGACCGACCTCGCTACGGACGGTGGTCACGGTGAATACAATCGTCACCCAACGATTATTGACGAAACAGTCTATGCCTGGCCTTATACCTATGACCTGAAGACCGGCAGAAAAATCGAAGGGTGGAAATTTGACCGTCACGGGCATGGCTGCGGGGGCATCTCAGCTTCAGCCCAGTGTTTGTTCTGGCGGGGCGGCAACCCCTGGATGTATGACCTGGGGCCAAATGGAGGACCACGTCAGCTCAACAAAGTTACACGACCAGGCTGTTGGATCAACATCATTCCCGCCGGCGGGCTTGTTCTTATTCCTGAAAGCAGCTCGGGCTGTACCTGTGGTTTTCCCTTACAGACTTCTATGGCCTTTGTTCCTAAATAGCATGAATTCAAAACAACGGATAGCGGCAGCAATGGACCATAAGAAGCCGGACCGAGTTCCGGTAATGTGCCAGCTTGCTCTCGGGCACTACTTCTTAAACTGCCATCAAAGACCTTCGGAGATTTGGTTCAACAGCGAGACTTTTGCCAAGGTTTTGGTTGAATTACAACAAAGATATAACTTCGACGGTATTTTGGTAAACATACCCGGCAGACCGCCTGACTGGAAAAACAATCTTAAGTCATATAAGAGAATTGACAATAATGAGCACCTTCATTGGAAATCAGGATTAGAAACCGTCTTTCCTCCGGACGAAAATCCGCAGACATATCAGCCGGGGCAAATGCCTCTGGAGCGGGCGAACTATAGTACGGTCGATATTGATGACCCCGCCACATACAGACTGCCCGGCTATGTGTGGAACACCTGGCACGCGCCTGAACTCTGGGACATTGACCCCCAGGCCAGCCTTTCCGAACCAACCGCTTATCCTGCATGGTTCACAAGCACGCTTCAGAAAGTCCAGCGGCTTGCACCGGATGTCTCAATACACGCAGAAGTATTCTCACCTTTTACCCATCTTATGGAGCTGTTCGGGTACGAACAGGCCCTTCTCGCTCTTCTCGATGCTCCTCCTAAGTGCCATCAGGTGCTCACTGTTTTTACACGGATTGCGCTTGCACAGGTTGAATTATACGCCGGATGTCAACCTGATGCTGTCCTTGTAAGTTCAGCTTTTGCCGGCGCCGGCTTCATCAGCCGTCAAATGTATGAAGAATTTGTAGCCCCTTATGAAGACCAGGTCTTTCGAGCGATACGCGGACTTGGTTTAAAATCGTATGTTCACACCTGTGGTGCAATCGGCGACCGGTTGGACCTTATGAGCGCAACCTGCGTTGATGGAATTGACACATTAGACCCCCCACCGCTCGGTACTGTACATTTAGAAGATGCAAAATCAAAGTATGGCAGGCGATTCTTCTTCAAGGGGAACCTAAATGCCGTCAACGAGATGCTGAATGCTGATGACGAGACCTTCGAACAAGCCGTCAAGGAAAGAATCAGAATCGGCAAACCCGACAGCGGCTACATACTTTCCTCGGCCTGTAGTATAGCTCCCCACGTCAAGCCCGAAAGGCTCAAAAGACTGGCAGTCTTAGCAACACAACTCGGCAAATCTTGACTGTCGTCAGACAAGTATCGATAGTAGAAAGAGCTCCCTCAGCTATCCCGGCATCTGGCCACAATCGCCTCAACTTTGCTGAAGACCTCCAGTTCGTCGCTCGTCGCACGGGTTACGAGTCACGGGTCACGAGTCTCGCCGAAGTCCAGGCATATCTCTATCCGCAGAAATAGCAGTTATTAGCGCAAGCGCGACCCAAACGCCGCTAACAACAGCAAATAAAGCCGCGATGACAACAAGAACCAGGATAACTACTCCCATCTTTTACGCTCCAGATTTGACTCTTTCTATCCAATGTCCCAGGACATATGCCAGCAGTGCCGCCCCGAGAGCCGGAATTATAGCAGGCACTTCAGTTGCAGAAGGAAAGATGAACTGAAACATCACAGCAACAAGCGTGCCGATACCCATTGATAAGATGCCGGCCAAGGGGCGCGGACGCTTTATCAATAATCCAATTATAAGAACAGGAAGGATCGCCGGGGCCCAAATCGTATAGCAGATGAGCAGCCCGCCGATGATACTTGGAACCGCAAGTGCGCCAACGGCGGCAATTGCAGCAATTACAATAGTCGCGCAGCGACCAATGTTCAGAGAAGTGCTGTCCGGTACTTTTGCAAAAGGCTTGACAATATCCTGAGTGAAAGCTACGGCCCCTGCATTCAACAGCGAATCGAGGCTCGACATAATTATCGAGATCAACACCACCATCAAAAGGGTGTAAACTGCCGCCGGCATCGTTGATTCGACCAGCTTCAGAAGAACCTTGTCCTCCTCAATATCCCCCCGGACAATGCCGCGAGCTGCAACGCCGAGGGCTATCATAACCATAAACCAAACGACGCTGAATAGACCCGCCAATACAAAGCCATTTCGCGAGACACCAGTTGTTTTAGAGGCCAGGGCACGATTTGCATAAGGAGGTATCAGCGTTTCGCCCAGCAGAAAGGCCGCTACTAAACCCAGTATCTTAATAGGCGATGTGGAATCGAACCCCGCCGTCGTGGCAGCCGATGCCTCTTTGGCAAAAGTCGCGGCACTACCATTTAGATGGAACATCAATACTACTAAAAGCAACAAGGGTAATAAAATTGCAAACGCGGAGAATTGAAAGGCGTCTGTTACTACGCTGGCCCGTAATCCGCCGAATGTCGTATATAGTGCCGTAATACCGACGATTATGATAACAGACGACCAGTGCGGCAGTCCAAAGATATTATGCAATACGTCCCCACCGGCCTTAGCCATAACGGCAGCAAAGCCTGCACATAATCCGACAGAGATGATGCCGGCAAGGACCTGGCACTTTAGGTCGTATTTTTGGCCTATGGCATCGCCTAATGTGTGGCATCCTTTGAGACGCCTAAGACGAGGTGCAACGAACAGTCCGACCAGGATGTTTTGGACCGCGTATGCCAATCCTACGCCAAGAAAAAGCAAACCGCTCTTGAAGCCCCTGCCGACAAAACCAATTGAAAACACAGGTCCCACATAGGTGGCGGCAAGACTCCCAAATACCAATGCTAACGGAAGTGCCCGTTTTGCCAATGAAAACTCTGCAAACTCACGAGCGGCCCGCGCGCGCACAGCCACAAAAGTAAGCACAACCAAGTAGGTTACGACAACAGCCACAGATAAGACCGTATGCACAGTTTCGTCCTAATCTGGTATTCTATATGCTTAGCGCCAAACATGTCCCCGCACCTGCTTTGGCAGGTGTAAACTTGTCCCCGCAAAATCGGGGAGCGGTTTAGACAGTAATTTCTCGAAGTCTAGTCACGCCCGTTCTGAAACTTTTCTTCTTCCAGCTCATTAATGACCGCACTCAGCTCGGACTCAGT
>CAYTND010000251.1:0-4273 GCA_964438965.1 uncultured Pirellulales bacterium | reverse complement strand
GTTCATCTATCATCTTTTACCTCATAACTAAAGTGCCTAAAGTGAGCTAAAGTGAGCTAAAGTGCCTAAAGTGAGCTAAAGTTAAAAAAAATAACTTTAGGCAATTCAAACTTTAGGTACTTTAGGCACTTTCAATTATTTGCACACATTCGTCCACTGCCTGCTGCAGGTCCTCATTTATAACCATATATTTATAATACTGCCAGGCCGCAGCGATTTCACTACTTGCCCCGTTCAGTCTTTTTTCGGCGGCATCAGCGGCTTCTCTGCCCCTGTGGTCCATACGTTCTACAAGGTCTTTTTCGGTCGGCGGTAAAATAAAAATCATCACCGCATCCGGAAAAATTGCCTTGGCTTGTTTGGCACCTTGAACATCGATTTCAAGAATCACCGTCTTATCGGCCTGCACGGCTTCTTCAACCTTGTCCCTCGGCGTCCCATATAGATGACCGAACACCTCAGCATATTCCAGCAGCAGGCCCTTATCAATTCGCTCTTGAAACTCCTGTTCTGATATAAACCAATAATCCTCGCCGTCCACTTCAGTTTCGCTCTTTGGCCGGGTCGTAACCGAGATGCTGAGATAAACGTCATTCAGCCGTTTAACCACCTCTTCGCAGATAGTGCTCTTGCCGACACCGGACGGACCGCTCACTATCACTACTTTGCCTTTTCTGTTCTCAATGTCGTTCATTCCAACTCCAGTACAAACTTCCGATGCCCTTTACGTTTCACAATCTTTTTACTCTACATTCTGAACCTGTTCCTTAATCCGGTCTATCCGGCACTTCATATCGACCACACAGCGGACAATCTCGGTATCGGAGGCCTTGCTCGCAATGGTATTGGCCTCTCTGAGCATCTCCTGGCTAATGAAGTCCAGCCTGCGTCCCGCCTGGTCATTAGCCTGGCAGCATTGAACAAATTGCTGCAGATGTGAATCCAGCCGGGCAATCTCCTCGGATATATCCGACCTGTCTGCAAAAACTGCAACTTCTCTGGCAAGGGTTTCTTCATCCAATTTCAGTTTTGCCTGTGCAAGCAGCGCATCGACCCTTTGCTTTAGTTTTTTTGCGTACTGCTTGAGAACTACATCGCACCGGGCCTGTATTTTCCGAAGGTCTTTTTGTATGGCCACGCATTGTTTTTTCAAATCATCATGAAGTACCTTTCCTTCGACGGCTCTCATTTTTCCGACCTTATCTATGGCCTGCCGACTTATTTGGCAAACCAGCTTTTTGATTTTCTTGGCCACTTCTTTATCAGGCGATGCCGGCTGAATGATTCCGGGCAGACTCAACAAGTTACCAATATCAATCGCTCCCTTAACACCAGCCGACGACCCGGCCCTGTTCAATTTCTCCACAACAGCCTGAAGGGCCGTCTCGTCTATATCAAAGAGCGTATTTACCGAGGTATTCTTGAGCCGAAGCACATAATTTACCGTCCCGCGTGATAAATTCTTCCGCAGAAGCTTTTCAATATCTTCCTCCAGAAACGCCACCAGCTCCGGCAACTTTACAATCGTCTTGATGTAGCGGTGGTTGAGGGTCTTGATTTCAACGAGGTAACTTACGCTGTTGACCTCGCCCTGTGCCTCGCCGTAACCGGTCATACTATTTATCATAACGTTACGCTTTCAACCCAAATTCTACCGTGTATGCACCCATTTTACGTAGTTAGTTCCTGTTGCGGAAACAGTATTTGTCATTCCCGCGGAAGCGGGAATCCAGTTTTTTCGCTCTGGACCCCTGCTTTCGCAGGGGTGACATCGTCGGTTTTTGCTTTCCGCAGCAGATACTCGTTAACCACCGGGCGAATTTACATCGGCACCGGCATTAACATCACTGGCCGTATCCTCGACGCCAACGAACGGCAATGGCTCCTCCGGGCTTGTCGGCAGTTCTTGCTGAGCCGGCAGGCCCTCTCCAAAATCACTTACAGACGGTTTGTAGAATTTGCCCATCACCACCGCAAGAGTCAGAAATACACCCACCAACACTATTGTCACCCAGGTCAGGAAGTCGCCGGTTTTGGAACCCAAAATTCCGCCGGCCATACCGCCGCCGAATGCCGAACTCAAACCACCGCCTCTGCCCTTCTGGACCAATATGATTAATATCAGCGCCAGGCAGCAAATGATGAACGAAGCGGCGACTACTTTCATAATAAAACCTACTGCTAACAACGGAAAGACTGTCATATTCGTTACCCTTTCAATTACATTGCTGCCTGAATTATCGCGAGAAAATCATCTGCATTCAAACTTGCCCCGCCGACCAGCAGACCGTCTATATCAGGCTGGCCCATCAGGTCCGCCGCGTTGTTGGGCTTTGCCGAGCCGCCATAGAGAATACGAATTTCCTCAGCTAATTGGTCATTATACATCTGGCCTAACAACTTTCGTATAAAATCGTGCACTTCCTGGGCCTGTTGCGGCGTCGCCGTCAGGCCTGTCCCGATAGCCCAGACCGGCTCATACGCTATGGTTACTGCTGAGACCTTTTCAGCACTCAAGCCGGCCAGGCCGTTTTTTAAATGCCGGGTTACCACCCCATTTGTTTGCGAAGCTTCCCGCTCGGCGAGCAACTCGCCTACACATAATATCGGCAAAAGTCCCCTTAAAATTGAGGCGGTAACCTTTTTATTTATCAGCTCATCAGTCTCACCGATTACGTGCCGGCGTTCCGAATGGCCGCAGAGACAATACGTACAGCCGATATCCTTCAGCATCGATGGACTTATCTCGCCGGTAAAAGCACCCTTCGGTTCATAGTAAACATCCTGGGCGCCGACGCCAATGCTCGATGCGCTAAGGGCTTTGGCCACAGACTGCAGATAAACAAAAGGCGGACAAACCGCCACAGTTAAGCTTCCGCTCGTTGCTGCCTCCATTGCCCCGGAAGCAATGCGCTCCGCCAGCTCTACGCTACTGGAACTGTCCGTGTTCATTTTCCAGTTACCTGCCACAAACGGCTTTCTCATAAAACGCTCCTGGTTAGTTCGTAGTTCATCGATGAACTATCAACAACGAGCAATCAACGCAATTAAAGCAGCTCCGTCGCTCTTGGGAAGCTGCCCAATATCGAAAGCTGAAGACAATGCTTCCGCGCTTCTTCCATTCCATCCTGGACGTTCTTGTCCGTCCTGTGTCCCAATAAGTCCACGAAGAAATAGTACTCCCACTGTCTTTTTTTGCTGGGCCTGGACTCGATATTTGTCAAATTGATTTCATATCGCTTAAAGACATCAAGCACATCAGCTAAGGCACCGGCCTTATGGGCGGTGCTGAACAATATAGCAGTCTTATCTTCGCCGGTCGGTTTTGCGTCTTCCCGGCTGATTATCAAAAACCTGGTTATATTGTTGGCAATATCCTCGATATTCTCGCAGATGATTCTCAGCCCATATAATTCTGCAGCTACGTTGGAGCCAATCGCAGCGGCCCTCGGCTCATCGGCTGCAATTTGCGCCGCCTTGGCGGTGGAAGCTACCGGGACAGTTTGCGCCTCCTTAAAGGTGGCGCTCAGCCAGTTCCGGCACTGAGCGAAAACCTCAGGCTTCGAGTAAATCTTCTCGATCTCTTCCAAAGAACAATTGCCTAAAAGACTATGATGGATTGCCATCAGGACCTCAGCGCAGATCTTCACATCCGAATCTATCAGGGCATCGAGCGTCTCTATCACCCCGCCGCCCATAGTATTCTCTACAGGCGCAAGGCCCAGGTCGCAATGACCTTTGCTCACTTCATCAAAGATGCTTGTGATATCCGCCAACGGTTCGTATTCGACACTCTGGCCGAACTTGAGCATCGAGGCGGTATGGCTGAAGCTGCCGCCGGGGCCAAGATAGCCGATTCGCAACGGCCTTTCCAATACAAAAGAGCCGCTCATCAGCTCACGCCAAATAGCCGTTAAGCACCTGTCCGGCAGCGGGCCTTCATTGGCCTCGGCAATCCTGGCAAAGACGTCTTTTTCGCGGTCCGGCGCATAAACCGGCTTGTCGGTCTTGCTCTTGAGCTTTCCTATCTCTACCACAACGCGCGCACGCTCGTTGAGCAGCTTGACAAGCTGATGGTCAAGTTCGTCTATTTTCTTTCTCAGTTCTTCGAGAGACATAAATTAAAAGCAAAAAAATCAAAAATAAAGTCGTAAGCAAATCTCGGCTGCCATCCGCTATTTTTATAAAAACTATTATATTTAACAGAATTTTGCCCTTGCGTCAATAAATTTGGCTTCAGCAAATGAAAAAAACAAAACCCGTGCAATCTGTG
>CAYTND010000250.1:0-4274 GCA_964438965.1 uncultured Pirellulales bacterium | reverse complement strand
GTCTCGTATTGGTTATAAGGCAATGGTATATCTGCAGGGTGGTTTATCGGTCAAGAAAGCCAAAGGCGCCAGGATGACGAGCCTGACGGGGACTGTGATTGAGCAGGGCCGGGTGATGGTGGTTCAGTTCGGCGTCAGCGGGGAGGTCTTTGTAACAGCGGACAAGAGAAATACAGCCGACCCTCGTGGATTAGCGCTTTACGCAGAGGCCTTTTCGGGGCTGTGGAAAGCCGGTATTAGGCCGACGAGCGTTGAGGCCGAGCCGCGAAAAGTTGAGCTGCCGGCAGAGAAGGCAGGGACGGAAGAACCGGCTAAAGTTGTCGCTGAGCCGGAAGAGAAAGAGCCGCAATTTAGATATCCGATTCACCTATCAGGTGTGAATGAGGCTGCTCCGAAGGTCGAGTGGGACGGCAAGGCAAAAATTGGGACGATAACAGACCGGTTCTATCTGTGGCAAAAACAGGATGAAAAAGGCGGTCTGCTGGAATTGCAGGCTGACAACGCGGTTGTATTTGGTTCCGTGCAGGAGCCTGGCGGCGGTGAGAAGCGAACAGGTGATGAAGGTATTTTTGGCGGCGGGGCTATAGAGGCAATTTATTTGTCCGGCGACGTTTTGATGACTAAAGGGCTGCGAACGATTCGGGCTGATGAGATATATTATGAATTCGAGGGGAAAAAGGCGCTCGCGGTAAAAGCGGTGATGAGGAGTTTCGATGTGTCCGAAGGGATTCCGATTTATGTCAGGGCGGCGAAGTTAAGACAGTTAGCGGAAAATAAGTTTGCGGCTGAAAATATTACGTTGACAACCAGTGAATTTTACCTGCCCCAGATTTCATTTAATGCTTCGAGTGTGATTATCACCGATACGACGAGTCTTGACGAACAGCAGGGCAGGGTCTCCAAGGGCAGTTTCGATGCCCAGATGCGTGACGTGCGTTTGAAGATGTACGATAAGACGATTTTCTATTGGCCATTGATGCGTAGTAATCTGCAAAGGCCCGATACTCCGCTCAAAAGTGTGCACGTCGGCCGTGACAGTACGTGGGGAACGCTGGTTGAGACGCGATGGTACCTGTCCCGGCTGTTAGGGCTGGAAGAGCCGGAGGGGACGGATAGCAGTCTTGCGCTGGATTATTACGGCAAACGCGGCTTCGGCAGCGGGGTAGAGGTTGAATATGCAAAAGAGGACTATTTCGGCAGGATTATAGGCTATATAATTGACGACAGGGGCGAAGACCGGCTTGGCAGGAACAGCAGTCGGAAACATCTTGAGCCGGAACGAGAGCTTCGCGGACGATTCGGTTGGCAGCACAGGCAGTTTCTGCCCTACAACTGGCAGCTTAGTACCGAGCTTAGTTATATATCTGACGAGTATTTTCTTGAGGGTTTTTATCGCAGCGAGTTTTATGTCGGCAAGGAGCAGGAGACGCTCGTTCAGATGAAGCGTATCGAGGATAACTGGGGCCTTTCCTTTTTGGGCAAGGTGCGAATCAACGATTTTGTCAATGAGCTTGAAGAGTTACCGAGCGCCGAGTTTCACTGGACCGGTCAGTCGCTTTTCGGCGATAAGCTGACATTCTACAGCGACAATCAGATTAGCCGATTCCGTCAGCGTTACGCTTCGCAGAGTACACCGGCAGGTCCGCAGAAGCTTTTTAGTTTTATGTCAACGAGAAACGAGCTTGATATGCCGATGACGCTTGGCAAGGCCAACATTGTACCTTTTGTGGCCGGGACGGTGGCGTATGAAGACGGGCTGGGTTTCTATAGGGAGCTTGATGGCGGAACGGGGGAAAGGGAAGATGGTGTTTGGTTTGGTGAAACGGGCGTTCGTGTATCGTCGCAACCATACTGGAAGGTTTTTCCTGATGTCAAATCGGAACTCTGGGACTTGAACCAACTTCGGCATTTGATAAGGCCGTATTTAACGGCTGTATCTTACACCCAGAGCGACTCGGTTATCGAACAACGTGATACATTGAACGTAGGTATATCACAACGGCTGCAAACCAAGAGGGGCATTGGTGATAAGCAGCGAACTGTTGACTGGATGCGGCTGGATATGGACGTTACGTGGGTGAATGATTCTGATGACGCATCGGCAGGGGCGGACCGGTTCATCTGGAACAAGCCGTTTATTCCGCTTCTCAACAGGTTCAATACGGTGCTGAATCCTCAAGATAGATATGACAGACGCAGCAACAATATATTTGGGCCGAGGCGCAATTATTTCGGCGCCGACTATATGTGGCGGCTGAGCGATACGACCGCGGTGTTGTCTGATATGAATTTTGATATGCAAAGCGGAGTGGTGCAGCAATTAAATGTTGGTTTTTCGCGCCTTCGCTGGCCTGATTTGAGTTATTATATAGGCAGCAGATATTTAAAACGGTTTGATAACGGCTTTGGTGAAAAAGGCTCGAATGCGTTTACTTTTGCGGCCACGTACGTGCTTGACCCGCGATATACTCTCATTTATTCCGGGCAGCTCGATTTTGACTACGGTAAGACGATACGAAGTGATATAACGCTTCTAAGAAAGTATCACAGGATATATTGTGGTTTTACGTACAGTTCGGATGCTTCGTTAAACAGACAGGCAATAGTATTTAGTATATGGCCTCAGGGAGTGCCGGATTTGGCGTTTGGGCCGAGAAGATATATGGGATTGACCGGTTCGACAGGGTACTAATTATTGATTCGGCCCAGGTAAATTTCCGATATTGGGTATTGGGGATTGTATGAAACGGAACAAAAGGCAAAATCGAGGTTAGGCAGAAAACTTAGAAAATAGTAGATTGATAAAGGAGAAAATTATGGCGTTGGTTAATACCAAAAAGATGTTCGAGATGGCTTATAAGAACGGCTATGCAGTTGGTGCGTTCAATGTGAATAATATGGAAATCACGCAGGGTATTATTAGCGCCGTGGCTGAAGAAAAGGCCCCGCTTATCCTGCAAGTATCGAGAGGTGCACGCAAATATGCAAGCATTAGCTATCTAAAGGCGATTATCAATGTGGTAGTCGAGGAAAATCCGGACATTCCTATCGCGATAAACCTGGACCACGGAGATAATTTTGAGACCTGCAAGCAATTTGTCGATGATGGTTTTACTTCAGTGATGATAGATGCCTCGAAACAGCCGTTTGAAGAGAACATTGCGGTTACCAGGAAGGTAGTTGAATATGCACACGCCAGAGATGTAGTGGTCGAAGCCGAATTGGGTCAGCTGGGCGGTATCGAGGAAGACGTTGTTGGTGTGGCCGACGATGACATAAGCAAACACCTGGCCGACCCGAATCAGGTTGAAGAATTTGTCGAGAAATCAGGGGTTGATTCCCTGGCGGTGGCCATAGGTACCAGCCACGGTGCCTACAAGTTTAAAAAGGAACCTAAGCTGGCTTTCGATGTAATACAAGAGATATCGGACAGGCTGCCCGGCTTTCCGCTGGTTATGCACGGTTCGAGCAGCGTGCTAAAGGAGTTCGTTGACCTTATTAATAAGTACGGCGGTGATATGCCAAACGCGATGGGTGTGCCTGAAGATGCTGTGAGCAAGGCAGCAAAGATGGCAATCTGCAAGGTCAATATCGATACGGATTTGCGATTGGCACTGACCGCTAAAATCAGGCAGGTTTATGCAGAACAGCCGGGTGAATTTGACCCGCGTAAGTACCTCGGGCCGGGCAGAGAAGCTATTAGAGAGATGGTCAAACATAAACTGCACGTTTTGGGTTGCGCCGGAAAAGCGGCGGAGTGTGTATAAAAGAGCATAAGAGCATAAAGAAGCTCATGCACTTATGACTTGTACATTTTGTTAAGGAGAAGTGTTTTGTTGTCAAGAAATTCAAGAAATTCAAGAAATCGAGGTTGTGTGATGCAGAAGACAGAAGACAGAGGACAGAAGACAGCGGACAGAAGACAGAGGACAGAGGACAGAGGGCAGAGGACAGATAATTTGACTTCTGACTTCCGACATCTGATTTCTGTAAGCTGCTTTGCAGCATTTTTGTTGTTTGCCTGTTATGGCTTTACGGCCCAATCTAACAATGCAGCAGCGTCAGAGTCGGCGCCGGTAACAGTTGGGGGCGAGTCCGCCGTACTGATTGAACAGATTTGTTCAAAGATTACCGAAGGTGATTTTGCCGGTGCGCGAGAGTTCCTTGAGCGAAGCGATAAATCTAAAAGTACGGCTATTACCCGGCTGGTAGATGTCATTTCCGAGTACGAAGCGAAAGAGGAGAAACGCCATGCAGCGCGAAAGGCTGCTTAC
>CAYTND010000249.1:0-4274 GCA_964438965.1 uncultured Pirellulales bacterium | reverse complement strand
GCAAAGGTCATTCGGTTATGCCATATAACATCCTAATTGTAAGCACGTATCCGCCGCGAAGGTGCGGTATCGGGACGTTTTCTCGCAGTTTAGCCAGTGCGTTGTCACATTTCACGGCCGAAGTTGGTTACATAAGAATAGCAGCTATCGACAATTGTGACGGACCTTATGAGATTCCGGTTGACCTTATTATCGACCAGCATAATCCAAAGTCGTGGTCCAATGCCGTCAATCACATCTATGCACGTTCGAAGGAGAGCGTTACTCCCACGGTCGTCGTATTGCAGCACGAATATGGACTCGACCCGGATGAAGATGGAAACGCCGGCTGTGGGACCAATTTTGTCGATATGGTCAAGGCTTTTCGTGAACGCGGACTGATAGCTCTTGTGTATTTGCATACTGTACTTGATGAGCCGAATGAGCACCAAAGAAATGTGTTGCAAGGGTTGGCTGAGTACAGCGACGGGCTTATTGTTACCACGGAGAGCGCGATTTCCATACTCGAATCTCCCAGCTATGGAATCGACCATTCCAAACTCACCCATATCGATCATGGTATCAGGATGCACCACCCTTCCCAATTTGATCGATTGGCAATAAAAAAGGAATTGGGATTGGAGAACCATTTTCTTGCCACGACGTTAGGCCTTCAGTCTCCGGGCAAGGGAATACAGTACAGTATTCGTGCTTATGGCATGTTCGTCAACGAGTCATGTACAAAGGAGCAAAGAAAAAGGATAGTGTATCTGATCGTAGGCCAGTGTCACCCGGAATTTGTCAGAGCCGATGGCGGTGGTCCGTACCGTGAGTATCAAGCGATGTTGGATGAGGCACTCAATGATGCCAAAGTCAAATGGTGCAGGGTCAAAGAGCTCAATGGTGTCAACTTTAGTGAATACGACATTGTATTTTACGATACGTTTCTCAACGAAAGCGGCTTGCTCAAGTTCTACGGAGCCACAAACGTGATGCTGCTGCCCTATTTGGATATGCAGCAGATATCAAGTGGTATCCTGGCTGATGTGCTTGGTTCCGGCAGAGTCGCGGTGGCCACGAAATTCAGATATGCAGTTGAGCTTATCCACTCAAACAAGCCCTGCCCAAAAGGTGCCGTCATCGGGCGATATGCCCGAGGCATCCTGGTGGATCTGGGAGAGGCTTCGGTCGAACAAATCGCTCAGGGGCTTGACTATCTGGTTTTCAATGAGCATAAAAGGCTTCGGATGGAAAAGCAGGCTCACCAGAGAGGCTATCAAATGCGATGGAGCAACAGTGCCTGGGCGTTGTTGCAATATGTTGATTTTGTCAGGGAGCAGAAGGAAATAGTAACCGGCAGGGGGGTGAAGTTCACCAGAGAAAAACCTTCTGTTCTTGAAATAAAAAAACGCCAAACTACTTGAGGGGTTCGGCGTTTTGCATCTTAAAGTTATCCGGGACAACGCTACGTCTTTCAACGAGGCATGTTGTGCTCAGGTCAGTTTGATGAGCTTTTGCTCTTTGGCGGACTTGTATATTGCCAGAATCACTTCCACTGCCTTGCGAGCTTCACGACCGTCGATCCAGAATTTCTCGCCGCTTTCGAGTGCGTCGAGAAACGCTTTGAAATTACGCGTATGATTTTCATACGAGATAGCCGCCGGGTCGGCTACACCGCCTCCACCTTCGATTTCGCCGAATTTCTTTCGGATTTGCTCATCTTCCGGCTTTTCGTCGGCGAACTGCCAGAGGGTGATACTGTTTTCCACATTTATGACGGTGCCTTTTGTGCCGGTAATTTCAAATCGTCGGAACTGACCCGGATACGATGCGGTTGTGCCGTAGATAGTCCCCAATGCGCCGTTGGTGTAACGCAGCACGGCGACCGCGGTATCTTCTGCTTCTATCTGAGGATGCCCCGGTTTCGCCGTGAATGCCTGCAGAGATTCGATTGGCGGCATTACATCACACAGCATATCAACCATATGGATGGACTGGTTCATCAGCGCGCCGCCGCCGTCAAGTTTCCACGTGCCGTGCCAGGAGTCCTTGTAATATTCATCGGTGCGCCACCAGGGGACATATATGCCGGCGTATGTAATCACGCCGAGGCGTCCGGAGTTTATCGCTTCTCTAAGAGGTACCATCATATCGTTAAATCGGTACGGAAATATGCCGCCCAGGCGCGTGCCGCACTTTTCGTGGGCCTCGGTCATAGCATCAATTCGCTCCAAGGTAATATCCAGGGGCTTTTCGCATAATACGTGTTTGCCCGCTTCGGCTGCGGCAATAGTCGGCTCCATATGGAATCCGCTCGGTGTGGCGATAGTAACAATATCTATCTGGTCGCTTTTGAGCATATCTTCATAGTCGCCGAAGGTACGGACGTCGAATTTATCTGCAAGGCTCTTGGCTCTTTCCGGTATCTTATCGCAACAGCCGGTTAGCTTTGCATTGGGAATATCGCCTAATGCTCTTGCGTGAAAATCAGCGATTAATCCGGCACCGACTATTCCAAAATTCCAGGTTTTCATATCTGTGTTTTCCTTTCCGTCTAAAGTTAATCACAAGTTAAGCCGACCTCGTCTGAAAGCTCTCTGACCGCGGCGATGGCCCTTGAAAAAAGTTCAGGCCCCGTCGAGCCTCCGAACTGACCGCCGGTCTGCAGGTGCGGCTCCATCGTAAGACAGCCGTCATAGTTAATCGCCGCAAGCTCGGCAAGCAGCTCTTTGATTTGACCATCTCCTTCGCCCGGTACGCTGCCGACGTCTTCTGTTCCGAGCTTCCAGTCTTTGATATGAATGTGGACAACGTAGGGCTTCATCACGGGCCAACAACTTTCGACATTATCGAGTATCTTTTCTCCCCAGACGAAATTAGCTGGGTCATAGACCAGCCGTAGTTTCGGGGAATTGATAGTCTCAATAAGGTCAACGCAGTTCTCGGCGGTATGGCCGTAGATGTGAGCTTCATTTTCATGCACCATCGTAACGTTGACATCTTTCAGTACGTCAACTTTGGCGGCCATCCTCTCCATAACCTGGTCGCGATAGTCATCGATATTCTGACCTTCCGGAGCATAGTAGCTGAACATTCGTATGAACGGCGTTTCAAAGAGTATGGCTAAGTCAACTGCGTGTTTGAACTTATCCAGATGCGGCTCGAAAGGCTCGTCAAGTTTTACCTTGCCTATGGGCGAGCCGATGGCGCTTACTTTCAGGCCATGGTCTTGTATCATCTTTTTCGCTTCATTCAACTCGTCTTTTGTGATGTCCATTATATTTTTCTTGTTAATAAAACGAGGCTCAATATAACCGACGCGTTCGCTGGCAAGGTATTTAACCTGCTCTAAAAAGTTATCGGTTACTTCATCCGCGAATGCGCTTAATTTCGCCATTTTTAGTTACTCCCTGATTTAAAGATAAAACAATTCAAACTTTACTTTTTAAAACTTGCTGCTAATTCCGGCAAATCCCTTTTAATTTCATCCAGTCTGTAACCAAAGCCCGGCCCGCTTAATGTCGATAAGTCAACCTGGCCGTTGCGCCGTTTATAAAGCCCCGGGTGTACCACTTCCTCCGGCGCCGAAGCTGCCGGGTAAAACTGCATCGCATTGGTCTCGACACCCATAATCGTTCCCGCGTATGCCGCCAAAAGGACGTGAGGAATCTGTGCCAACATCGGATTAGTCAAGTCCTGCACCATCAAGGTCATTCCGTGTGCCTTGGCCCAGCACAAACTCAACAACGCACCGGTTTGCGTTTTGCAGGTCTTCAGCGCAACTCCGGTCCAGCCCAAAGCCCGGCCGAGTTTGATTAGTTTCCAGTCGTGGGCGCTCTCGTCCATAAACAAAGGCTTGCGCGCCGATACACTGTGAACGTCAATCTGATTTTCTTCGAGGTCGTATGGAAACGGCTGCTCGACGTAGAGAATCTGCTGGTAGATTCGAGGATGTTCTATAATTAACCTGTCCAGAATGTCATTCACATAGGCAGGGTTGTTAACAGTGCAGTTAAAATCACTGGTCAGCCACGGAACGTTATTTTCGAAAGCTATTTTGCCGACCTTGATTAAACGTTCGTAATCCCACGCAGAATCGTTGCCTCGCAGTTTCACTTTCAGGCAGGTCAGCCCATCCCGCTTTATCCAGTCCGGCAATAGAACCGGATAGCCGTCGTCCGGCTCCTGCCCGGTTAGTTCGGAGGCGTCGAGCAAATCCTTACCACCTACCAAATGCCAGGCGGTCATAGTCTTCGCCGGAGGATGAGCGAAGAAATCAGCGGGATATTTGCCCT
>CAYTND010000248.1:0-4280 GCA_964438965.1 uncultured Pirellulales bacterium | reverse complement strand
ATGGCCTTTGTGCTGACCTGGATGAAAGATATGAAGCTTATGAAAGATGCAGCTGCCGGCTATCCGGATGTGTTTATCAACTGCGGACGCGTTAATCTGGACGACCCAAATGCGATTCGCCAATTGGAGACTTTCAAGAACAATGGTTTTGTCGGGATGAAATTTCACAGTCCGCAGAAAAACTACGACAACCCGGACTATTTCCAGATATATCGGCTGTGTGAAGAATACGGTTTCCACACATTATTTCACACCGGAATTTCGTCTCACCAGATTAAAGATGAACCGCAGTGGGGCTCATCGGCAAGGATGCGACCGATTTATCTTGACACAATTTGTCGGCAGTTCCCGAGACTGACCGTTCAGGGTGCACACCTCGGTAATCCCTGGTATGAGGAAGCTGCGGAGGCAGCCCGGTGGAACCCGAAGCTGTATTTCGATGTAACCGGTTCGACACTTCTGAAATTCATCAAGCTTGGCAAATTAGCGAGAATGAGTGAGATACTATGGTGGGCCAGCGACGAGGCAGAGAGAAACCCACATACGCTTCAAGGTGGACCGGGTGCCTGGGAGCATATCGTTTTTGGCACTGATGAACGGCCAAGCGGGCTGATAACAAACATCGAGAGATTTCAAAAAATGCTGGATGCTAACAATGTCCCCCAGGCCGCCCGCGAGAAGATGTGGGGACTGACTATGGCAAAAATATTAGGTATTAATCCGAAGACCCACAAGTTTGTAGGTAAGTGATTAGAGATTAGTGAATTAGTGATTAGAGAATTTTAGAGAATAATTAATTAGTGATTGGTTGAGGGATTTTAGCTACGCTTGTCAAATGAAAAAGATTATTGCAGATAGAGCAAGTAAAATCGACGCCAGTGGGATACGGAAGGTCTTTGCGCTGGCGGCGTCGCTGAAAGACCCGATTAATTTTTCGATAGGTCAGCCGGACTTCGATGTGCCGGAGCCGTTAAAAGAAGAAGCGATAAAGGCAATCAGGGCGGGGCAAAATAAATATTCACAAACGGCAGGCGACGCTGTCCTGAAGAAAAGAATCGCCGGACGAATAAAAAACGAATTCGGCTGGTCGGAGCCGGCAATACTGATAACCAGCGGTGTCAGTGGGGGGCTGCTGTTAGCGTTTTTGGCGCTTATTAATCCCGATGATGAAGTAATCATACCTGACCCATACTTCGTAATCTACAAGCACGTAATCAATATGTTAGGAGGGAGATGTGTCTTTGTGGATAGTTATCCGAATTTTGAGCTGCCGATTGAAAAAATAGCCGATGCGATAACTAACAAAACCAAGATGATTATACTTAATTCGCCCTGTAACCCGACCGGCGTGGTATATTCAGAGCGGCAGATAAAGGCATTAGCTAAAATTGCAGCAGAAAAAGACGTACTCGTTATGACCGATGAGATATACGAGAAATTCTGTTACGACGGCGAGTGCCCAAGTATAGCTGATTACTTCGAGAAGACCCTTTTGCTGCGGGGCTTCAGTAAGTCTTATGCGATGACCGGCTGGCGGTTAGGTTATATTGCGGCTGGTGAGTCTCTTAAAGATGTAGTCGAAGCGATGACCAAGATACAGCAATATACGTTTGTCTGTGCGCCTACGCCTTGCCAAAAGGCGGCTATCGCAGCTCTGGATTACGAAATAAGTGATTTGGTCGATGCGTACAGGAAAAAAAGAGACCTTCTTTATGATGGGTTGAAGGACAAGTTCGAGCTTGTCAAGCCGGGCGGGGCGTTTTATGCGTTCATTAAAGCGCCCGGCGGGTCAGGAAGCAATTTCGTAGAAAAGGCCATTGCCAACAACGTACTCATTATACCGGGAAATGTATTCAGTGAGAAAGATACGCACTTCAGGATAAGTTACGCGACCAGCGATGATAAGATTGAGCAGGGAGTAGAAATCCTGCGCAGCCTTGCATAAGCGAAATGGTTTTTAATTCTTCGCTTTACGTTTTTTACTTGACCGCCCAAGCTAAAACAGACAGAATTGCCGCGCAATCGGTGCGTGATGTGACACACAATACGATATCAAAGGAACAATATGGTCAAAGAGATGATTTTCGGGATAGTAGGGGGATTGGGCCTGTTCCTGTTTGGCATGGGGGTAATGTCGAACGGTCTGAAGGATATCGCAGGGCAGAAACTTAAAGATATCCTCGGTGCACTTACGAAGCATCGGGTTCTTGGAGTCCTGATGGGGGCGCTTACAACGGCTCTGATTCAGTCGAGTTCTGCTACAACGGTGATGATTGTTGGATTTGTCAATGCAGGGCTTTTGACTTTAAAACAGGCGTTGTGCGTCGTTCTTGGTGCAAATATAGGGACGACGTTTACGGCGTGGCTGGTTTCAGCATTTGGGCTTGGAGGACTGAAGATAACAGCCTACGCACTTCCAGCTATTGGCATTGGTTTTCTGCTGCGGACTGTGGGCAAAACACGGAAGATAAAAAGCTTTGGCAACATATTGCTGGGGTTTGGACTTCTGTTTTTAGGCATTGGGTTCATGAAAGATGCATTTAATCCTCTTAGGGATAGTACTGAGGTTCAAAGAGCACTTATTTGGTTAGGACAGAACCCATTGCTGGCAGTTTTGGCGGGGACGATTTTGACGATGTTGCTGCAGAGCAGTTCAGCCTCTATTATGATTGTACAGGTTCTGGCCTTCCAGGGCGCATTTGGAACGGACTGGCATGTTGCGGCTCAGGTCGCAATACCATTTATCTTAGGCGATAACATCGGTACAACAATTACGGCAGAGTTGGCGGCACTTCAGACATCACGAAATTCGAAGCGTGTAGCGAGAGGGCATACGATGTTCAATGTCATAGGCGTCGCTTATATGCTCCCATTAGTCTGGACCGGCTTGTTTGGCAATATTGTCGAATGGATCACGCCGTTCAAGCTCTCACAAAGTACGATTATGATCCACATAGCTGTTGCGCACAGTATGTTTAACGTGTTCAACGCGATTGTGTTCACGGCAATTGTTGGCTGGCTGGAAGCGATAGTAACAAAGATTGTGCCTATCACGGAGGATGAATTGGCATGGAAGCCTGTTGTGCTGGAAAAGCACCTGCTTAATACACCGGTGATAGCATTAGAGCAGACGAAGCGTGAAATCATACGTATGGCGAGAACAGCCAAAAAAGCACTTCGATACTCTATCAACGGAATCGTCGATGATAACAGAAAAGAACTTGGGTCGGTCAGAAAAATAGAAGACTTTATCGATGTATTGCAGCTCGAAATCACATCGTATCTTTCGGCGTTATCACGCAGACAATTATCTGATGAAGTATCTATTGAGCTGCCGGTGCTTTTGCATACGGTTAACGACCTTGAGCGTATCGGTGACCACGCTGTCAATATCGTCGAAATTGCTGAACGTAAGATAGAGCAAAAACTTTCGTTTAGCAATTCGGCGCTGACAGAGGCTGAGCAACTAAGAAAAGAAATAGACCAGATGTTTGATAGTGTCATAGCAGCATTGGAAAATAATGATACTGAGGCGGCCAAATCGGCTTTGGCTAACGAATATGACCTCAACAGGATGCAGATAGACTTTCGCCGAAGCCATGTCCAGCGTATGAGCGATGGCATCTGCTCAGCGGAGACGGGCCTGATATTCATCGACCTGGTTGATAATATCGAAAAAATCGGCGACCACCTCACGAATATCGCACAAGCGATAATAGGTGGGCTGCAATGGGAGGGCGTCAAGCCGAAAGTAGCGGATGTATCGTAGATTCCCACCCCCTGCTTCGACAGGGATGAGAAATATTATATGCTAACCGCTATTTATATTGCCAAACCAGCAATATAAAGGTAAAATTCTTATTATGAAGCGTGTACTTCGAAAAATCCCAATTGTTCTGCCGTGCCTGGTATTGCTCCTGGGGACTGTTATGGCAGAAGAGTTAAGCAACACCCCGGCAGATACGCCAAGTGCAAAAGCAGCGGTAATTGTCTGTAAGGGTATGATTGACAATGGGCTTTTCAAATCTATCCAGCGCAGAACCGAAATCGCCCGCGCCGAGGGCGCAGAATACCTGATTTATGAAATTCAAACGTATGGCGGTCTTGTTGACGCAGCCGACAAGATATGTAAGTACCTGATACTTGAAGTGGGCAAAGAAGCCCACACGGTCGCTTATATAACCACTGAAGCTATGTCGGCCGGCGCAATGATAAGCGTCTCCTGCCAGGATATAATAATGCTCGAAAATACCCAGATAGGCGATAGTGCCCCAATGATA
>CAYTND010000247.1:0-4280 GCA_964438965.1 uncultured Pirellulales bacterium | reverse complement strand
GATGATATGGATGAAGCTGTAATAAACCATCTTAAGAAAACTTACAACCTTCTCATCGGCGAGGCAAGGGCCGAAAAAGTCAAGATACAAATCGGCTCCGCTGCTCCACTTGAAGAAGAATTGACGATGGAAATAGCCGGCAGAGACACCATCTCCGGTCTGCCGAGAAAAATCGTCATAACAAGTGAGGAAATCCGTGAGTCGCTCCGCGACCCCATCGCTACAATTATAAATACGGTTACGGTAACACTGGAAAAAGCCGAGCCGGAATTGGCCGCCGACCTCATCGACAACGGCGTACACATTTGCGGCGGCGGCTCACTGCTGCGCGGAATGGATGCGGTACTGGCAAATGCAACCGGCCTGAAAGTCGAAATAGTTGACGACCCGCTAAGCTGTGTAGCGCGTGGTACCAGCGTCTATTTAGAAAATCTGGAGTTGTGGAAGGACACGATGGACCATAACGAATACGGATGGGAATGATTCGTCGTCTATCGTGCGTAATGCGTATTGTCTGAGAAACTAAATATACGCAATACGACCTACACCATAGGATAATGGCAAGGAAGCAAATTAGAGTCTCCAGACGAATGTTGTTTACCTGGTTTACGTTAGCCGGGTTCATCTTCCTTTTTGCCCCCCAGAAGCTGACAGACAACTTCCAGTACGCTTTTTTGCGCGTTTTTAACTGGCCTTTGAGCATTGGCGAGAACATTTCGCTTTCGGTGCGTACACGGCAGCCGCTCGGAGATGCAGATGTAGTGCCCCGCAGAGAGTACAACAAGCTCCAGAATTATCGTGCCAACCTCGAAGGACAGTTAAGGCAAAAACACGAAAAGGTTGAAATGCTATCGGGACTGCGCAATAGATTTCCGCTGGAAGCCGGTGATTTGCAGGTAGCATCTGTTTTTCCAGGCTCCTTCGACAAGTTGCATGGTGAGCTTAGTATCGACAAGGGCGAAGACGACAAAGTGGCCAAGGGTCAATTCATTTTGTCCGACAATAGCATTATTGGAACCATCGGCGATGTCTCGGCCCGCGGCGCCAAGGTGAAATTGTTTACGAACCCAACATCCAGTATAGCGGTGGAGGTAGCCAACACAAAGCGCCTCATGCGGGGCAGCGGCGACAACCTGGCCAGGATACCGATGGTGAAGCACAAGGTCAAAATTGACAGTGAGGTCATGGCCAGCAGGAAGACCGGCTTCCTGAACGCCCCTATGATTATTGGAAAAGTGCTTCGCTATGAAAGGAACGCTAAAAGTCCCATGCTTTGGGATATAGTAGTGGAGCCGGTTTGTGATTTTGAACAACTAAACGATGTAGCAGTAATCGTGATAAATCCGCCAGAGTAATTAAGGATTTCCATTTTGCGATAGACTTCAAGATGGAAACAGCTGAGGAAATATAAATGCGATGGTTCCGGTTTGCAGTTTTAGTTCTTCTTGCCACTGTCCTGCAAGCCAGCTTTTTTGCGGATTTGAACATCAAGCCTGATTTGTTGTTAATCCTTTTGGTATTCTTTGCTATTTACTGCAATACCTCGAATGCAATCATATGTTCGTTCACAATAGGTTTTGCCGCCGACCTTATTGGTCGCACGATGGGGCCGCAAATGATCAGCTTTGGTCTCTTCGGCACGGCTCTGGCATACCTGCACCAGGTCATTGTCATCAGAAAAATGCCGTATCAAGCCCTTGCGATATTCATCACAGCACTTCTGGCCGGCTCGTTGGTCTATTTCTTAAACTCTCTAAAAGGTGAGCCGACCCCACAAAATATGTTCGCTGCTCTTTTCGGGATAGCACTGTACTCGGCCCTCGTAGGACCGTTTTTATTCTTGCCGTCTGCCTGGTGGATGCGTATAAAGATAAGCCGCTTTAGCCGACGTTAAACCCGCACCCTGAGAATGCCGAATTACAAATCGAAGCACGAATCACTAAAGACAGGATACGATGTACGATAAGCGAATCAAATTTTTTGTAATCCTAAGCGCCCTGCTTTTACTGCTCTGTTTGCTCCGCCTGACACAGATGCAGTTGCTTCCAAGCTCTTCTGTCCAGAGTGATATCGAGGAGCTGAAACGCCAAAGAGGCCAATATCGACAGCTTAAAACCGTCAGAGGCAAAATACTCGACAGAACAGGCGAGGTATTAGCCACCGACGAACCACACTTCCAAATGTGTATAGATTACAAACTCACGTGTTTTATGGACGACCGCCTCAGACAAGGCAGACTATTGAGCGCCGCCGACAAAGAAGATGCAGACGCTGTAGCCAAAGTACAAAAAGAGCTGGACCTCGGCCTGGCAGATTTGCAGCAGATAATTGACAAGTGTGCTCAATTTAAAGGAGTTGAGCCTTCTGAGATAAAAACCGAAATACAGAAAATAAACGATTTTATCTGGAAACGGCGCACGTTTCAGGCGTGGCGACGGAAGTTTTCAAATTCTGAACTTTTTAAGAAGTATAACAGCATAATCAGCATCCCGTATTATGAAGCAATAGCTGATTTTGAAAAAAAAGAACCGGACCAGGCAAAACGACTTCGGCTTGTCAACAAAATTGATATTGCCGAAATGTACAAACACTGGCCACTGTTAGAGCTGAAAACCGATGATGATATTTTTGCCGCTCAATTGGAGTTTTTGAACGCTGACGGTATTCAGATTATGCCGGAAGCGAGGAGGTTCTACCCGTATGGAACGGCTGGGGCCCAGACAATAGGCTGGGTCGGACCGGTAACACAGAACGAAGAAGACAAACGGCTCTTCGCAAACGACAAACTATCGAGCTATATGAGTGGAGAGCTTGGCGGACGAGAGGATGGCGTTGAGTATGTTTGCGAAACCATCCTTCGCGGCAGGCGGGGGGAAGAGGTTAAAGACATAGACAATCAACTTATAAGTCGAACCGAAATCCGGTTCGGCAAAGACGTCTCGCTGACATTAGACATCGAGCTTCAGCAAAGAATAGAAAACTATTTGACTACCTATCCACACGAGCCCAATTGCGGCCCCGGGATGGCGGCAGTTGTCATTGACGTTGGAACAGGTGATATTCTCGCATTGGTTTCGATACCGCTCTTTGATTTGAACCGTGTCAGGTATGACTACGGCGATCTCGCTAACGACCCTGATAAGCCTTTAATAAATCGAGCGATAAATAAGCGGTACCCACCCGGCTCAGTTGTAAAGCCGCTGATTCTTATCGCCGGTCTCGAGTCCGGAGAAATCACCCCGGGGGATATAATAAGCTGCCCAGCTAAAAAATTTCCAAAAAGCTGGCCAAGCTGCTGGCTGTACAATAGATTCAGAACCGGCCATGACGGCAGGTGGGAAAATAACGCTCGAAACGCCATCAGGGGCAGTTGTAATATTTATTTTTCACACCTTGCAGACAGAATCGACCCTCTGGTCCTCCAGCAATGGCTCTTTAAATTCGGCTACGGCCGAAACATACTATTTCCGCCGGCTTCCATTGCCCAAACCGAGCTCAACAGGAATCTGCGGCAATTGTCAGGCGTAATCTCAAACACTATCCCAAGAGGCCCAATCTCAAGTTTTGAGCAAGTGCCGCCGCTTAGTGAAAGTGAAAGAAGATGGTTCGGCATAGGCCAGGGCAATCTGCGAGTTACACCTCTGCATGTTGCAAATGCAATGGCTGCTATCGCCCGAGGCGGATTCTATAAGCGGCCGCGATTGTTTTTAGAAAGTTCACAAGAACCTGCGAGCATAAGCACATCGAGAATCGAGTATCGAGTATCAAGCATCGACCTTAACATTTCGTTACAGACTTTAGCAGTAATTTACGATGGTATGAGCGCTGTTGTTTGTGAGACTGGCGGAACAGCTTACTCTATATTCGGACCTGTTCTTACAAGTCTTGCCGAGCAGGACATAAAGGTTTATGGCAAAACCGGCTCAACACAAGCCCCGGAGAACGCCTGGTTCGCAGGCTTTGCCACTGACGACACAAACCGGAGTATCGCAATAGCCGTCGTCGTCGAAGGCGGCCAGCACGGCTCAAGCGACGCAGCGCCTTTAGCCCGCGACATCATCCAGTTCTGCTTCGATGCCGGATATGTGGGCAAATCCACCCTGACAACAGAATAAAACCAAGTCTCAACGCCAAAATAAAACGCAGAATACAAAAAAACTTCTGGCAAATCTGAACTGATAATCTATTATCTTATGTAAGCGACTTGTGGAACTTTGCCATTGGGTAAATCTCAAATCGAAAGGAGAATTGATTGGTGAGGTTATCGGCTTGTTGCAATC
>CAYTND010000246.1:0-4286 GCA_964438965.1 uncultured Pirellulales bacterium | reverse complement strand
CGCAGACGATATATCCCTTTGTTCCCTTGAACATCGCACCATGCCCTATCTTTTTCAGATCGATGTAACCCTTCGGCGATCTCGGCATCATGCCGCCCTGGTACCAGTGGACGCGGATAGGCCCGCGCCAATCGTTCGCGGGGATATCGAAAGAGATGTGCAATTCGACGGGTGAGACTTCAGGATTGAACTTCTCGCCCTGGCCTTCTGCGGTCGTCGGAAGACCCGCGTCAATCGCATTCCACACCAGGTCGATCGTATGACTGCCCATATCGCCGACCTGGCCGGTGCCGAAATCCCAGTACATATTCCACGAGAGGCAATTCATACCGGGACCGCCTTTGAAATAGTCGGGATTGTACGGATGGAAGGGTGCCGGCCCAATCCATAGGTCGTAGTGGAGGGTTTTTGGCGGCGTGCCTTTGGCGGGCGGGTAGCCGGACCTGCGAAGCTGGCGATTGCCCCAGGCATAGGCATCCGTTAGCTCGCCAATCGCTCCGTCTTTGATTAGCTCGCGCACGCGCTCGAAGTTTGGTTTGGCGTGACGCTGCGTGCCGACCTGCGTGGCCAGCTTATGTTTGTTCTTGAGGTAGTTTGCGCGGACGATGCGTGCTTCTTCAACGGTATTGCCCAGGGGCTTTTCGCAGTAGCAGTGCAGGCCGCGATTCAACGCCCAGTTGGCTATGAAAGCGTGGGTGTGGTCCGTGGTGCAGCAAATCACGGCATCGAGGTCCTTTTGTTCGAGGCATTTACGCCAATCGACGTATGTTTTGGCTTTTGGGAACCTCCTGGCGGCGTGGGCAATGTGGTTCTCGTCCACGTCGCACAGGGCTACGACGTTCTCCTTTGAGATCGCGCCGAAATGCGCGTCGGCCCGGCCCCATGTCCCTATCATGGCGACATTGAGCTTGTTGCTCGGTGCGTTGGCGCCGGAGAGTGTACCGCTGGGTAAAATGAGCAATCCAATTCCTGTGGCCGCGGTGGATTTCAGGAACTGGCGTCGTTGAACGATGTTGGTATTCATCATTTTTCTCCTTTGTTATGGTTTTAGTTGTTTGCTATAAAGCTGAAAGCCTTAATTTTACGCATTATGACAATAGGCTGCAAGAGAAAAAGTGAGACTCAAATGAGTCGGCGACTATCGATACCAAAACCCATTGATAATCCGTCATTTTGCTAATTCATGTACTGGGCCCGGCTGATGTTGTGACAACTGGCGTCACTTACCCACGCAGTATAACCGGCGTGTTGTACGTATGAATAGCTGACTATATGCGGCGCTGATAGATGCGCGAACGACTTCTCGACCGCGAGGTTCGTCCATGGAAATAAAGTTGATGATATCACCATTTGCTGCATTGACCACGGCAACTTCTCCAGAGTGATTGATTATGTAAATTTTTCCATCTGCGGCAAGCGGCGAAGCTTCGTATTTGGCACTGCCCGGTGTCTGGATGGTCCACTTTACCTTACCCGTTTGCGGTTCCACTCGCGACAGACGCTTCCGCAAGTCGCTGAGCACGAAAAAATCGCCGTCATAATAGGCCGGTGTTGGCACATCAGATGAGACTTCTCGAACTTCTTGGCTGACCCAAACGATGGCACTGTCATCCTGCACACCGGTTCCTGTGGGCCGAATAGCATAGACCGGATAATTCTTGGGAGCGCAGACGAGGATAACGCCGTCGCCTGTAATCGGAGAAGGTACAAGCCGCCAATGTGTGATGCGTCTGGGATTCCAGGTGCCCCATCGCCACAATTCCTTGCCTGTTTCAAGGTCATGCCCGGTCAGCACATCACCTCCAACAATCAACAGTTGTTGATTCCCATTGAAAGAAAAAGGAATCGGCGTGGTAAACGCTTCACGCGATTCGGCCCGGGCTTTACTTGGACGAATCTGTCGCCATAGGGTCCTACCAGTTTCCAGCTCTATGACCAAAATATACGATTCATTCTTCTTATCTTTCAGACCACGGCCTTGCACCGGCACATCTCGTTGTAATACCTGCAAATATAGTTTGCCGTTAAACAATGTGGGACTACTGCTGAAAGTCCACAGAAGCGCGAAGGGTCCATAGTCATCATGAATATTGCGCGCCCATTGGCGATGACCGTTCAGATCAAAGCATATGAGGTCACCATTGGCGTAGAAGAAGACAACGATCTTGCCATTAGTAACCGGGGAGGCAGCTGCATAGGTGCTGCGCCTATCTTTGCTGATACCTTTCCCAATGTCGTGTTGCCATAGAAGTTTTCCACTGGTGCGGTCGAAACACATCGCCAATAGCATGTCTCTGTCAGAATCGACACCCGACAGAAAGACCCTATCTCCCGAAATAATCGGAGTAGCGGCGGAGGAGCCGGCTAAATCGACACTCCAGACGATTTTGTCGGTTTTGCTCCAATTTGAAGGCAGGTTCTTTTCGTCGGTGGAACCGTTGAAGTAAGGACCACGCCACTGCGGCCAATCGCTGGCTTGAGCTACGGACAAGACTACCAATACAAGTACCAAAAAAGTATAATACTTTCGTATAAACATCTCATACCTCCTAAGAATTTTTTCATCGAGTAGGTGTCCCTACGAAAAATTCCATCTTTCTTTGTTTACAAACAGTTTTATATTGAAAGCTGACGGGCGTTCTGTCGTCGTGTTCAATGTACTTATCTTTATCTTTATAGCGGATATCCTATGCAACCGTGGTCGTAGGTTCATAGCGGGGGAGCGTTTCGAACCTACGACCACCCCGTATCAGCCCTTCGGAAGTTAAATTGCTGCGGCAATAAACAACAGTAAAGCGCCGGCAGCAGCAGCGATGAAAGTGATTCTTGACCATTTTACATACCTTGCGAAATCTGGCTGCTGCTCTTCGAATTCGTGGTAATAGTCCTCTAAAACTGAGTTTTCTTTTGGTCGCAGGCGAAGTTTTACATACAAATGTGCAGCTATGGATATTAGAAAAAGCGGGCCGGCAATGATGTAGAGAACAGCATCCATAGGTTTCCTAATAGTCATAATATGAGAAAACTGCTGTTTGTAATTACACTCTCAGTCTTCTTTGCGTTCATTTGGTAACAGTTTAATCTTTCGACAAGTAATTCGTCTTTCCCCGAGTAAATATCCTCCGGCAAATAGCTGAAAACGATACTCTCCAGGGTGGGGGAAGACAATGCCGTGCAAATCCATCGCTAAAGTAACGATTTGCTTAACATCATTAAACTGTACTGTTCCTTCTTTCTCAAATATAATTTTCTCCTCTTCCTGAGCATCAACGAGTCTTATTTTCGCTTTCGTTGCGCCATGCCCATTCGTTAGCTCACAGAAGAAGACAATTTGTGGATGTCTTGCCGGATATCTTGGAGCATTGATAGTTTGAACAATATCTATAATACTCGGCATACCAGAGACTTTGTCAAAAATGACTCTGTTGCAGGTGATTGCCGATAATAGAATTGGCTGTACTTCTGTCATTTTGCCAACCGTGCTCCCATGTTTTTTGGAGTATTTACCTTCTGCTTCATCAGCCGACCCATCTTGAACTTGACTGTTAGCTTAGCTGGAACATGAACTTTTTCCAGAGTCTTTGGGTTCTGTGCTGTTCTGGCTGCCCGTGTTTTAGTTTCAAAAACCCCAAAGTCGCGGAACTCCAAGCGGTTACCTTTGGTAAGTTCAGAGGTGATTTCATCGAAGACGTACTGAATTGTAGCTTTAACCAACGCACGCTTAGCCTGAGTATTTTTAGCAATTCTGTCGATAAGTTCTCTTTTTGTGATCGTTGACATAGGCTACCTCTAAAATGATTTATTATAACAGCAGTATCACTCCAATAAGTACTCAGAGTAGTCTAACGAACAAGGCCCTTCTAATCAAACATTTTGTCGTTTTCTCTTTAGCAAGGTCTTTTTTTCTTCTGTAGCACCATCACTACCGATGAGGAACAACTGTTGACAAGGTAAGGGCTGGAGAGCTTGTCCCATCCATAGTTGAAGGTTGAAAAAAAGCGATGGCTACTCCGGCCTGTTCTAAGGTAAGATCAGGCGGAAATATTAACCATTTATTCAGAAAGGAGTAGCCATGCAAAAGACAGAATATCAAATCATCAGCTAAAACGATAGCAAGAAGCTGCCCTCAATGAACTTAATGAAGAAAAATCTGTTGCCATGAAAGAAAAAGTTGCGTAATATCTCAGTCAGGGGTAGCCATCGAACCTTCAACTGAGTTTGGGATAAGTCCGGTAGCGGGGCTAACCATTATTTGATTCGCCTTCGGCGAATCTATTTCAATAGAT
>CAYTND010000245.1:0-4301 GCA_964438965.1 uncultured Pirellulales bacterium | reverse complement strand
GTCTCTGCACGAATGGCTAACCTATCCGGCTGTTCAATTAACATAAGACACAAGGCGATATTCGGATTTCGAATTTAACACAATTAACATAACTTTTTATACAACAGAGCTTTATCAAAAATAAATAAAATCTAAGTGGCGTTGTAGTATTAAAGAAGAGGGATTTTATAGCAAAAGCGGGCGATGGGGATCGAACCCACATACTCGGCTTGGAAGGCCGATGCTCTGCCATTGAGCTACGCCCGCAATACAATTGATTCCGCCTATAGCGGATTCCCGCTACGGTGTATCTTCGACTTCGATATTGATTATTTATTATTTATTATTTACAATTCGGCAATCGAATATAGGTATTTAACAACAAGTAGTCAACGGTAAATTAAAAATGAATATTTTCGAAATAGCCGCGGCAGCCGGGTCAGCCTCGATACAGTTGGCAGTGGCCAAGACCGATGTAAAGAACAACGCTTTAGCCGAGATTGCCAGAGCACTGAAGCAGCACAGCGATGAAATCGTCTCAGCCAACAAAGAGGACCTGAGCACAGCCGAAAAGAATAACCTAACTGCGCCTTTACTGAAACGTTTAAAGTTTGACGAAGGTAAAATAGCTGATGTTTGTGCCGGTATCGAGAGCTTAATCAAACTCGATGACCCTGTCGGTAAAACAATCACTGCCACCGAACTCGATAAGGGTCTCGAACTTTATAAAGTCAGTTGTCCGATTGGTGTTATCGGCGTTGTTTTTGAATCTCGGCCGGACGCCCTTGTACAAATATCAACGCTCTGCTTAAAAAGCGGAAATGCCGTCCTGCTGAAAGGCGGAAGCGAAGCCGTAAAAACCAATAGAATCTTAGCCGAGACAATCTCCGAGGCGAGCGAAAAAGCCGGACTACCCAATGGATGGATTCAGCTATTGGAAACCCGCCAGGACGTTGCTCAGATGTTGGCCTTAGATGAATATATCGACCTTGTCATCCCCCGCGGGTCGAACGATTTCGTGCGTTATATTATGAATAACACGAACATACCCGTACTCGGACACGCTGACGGTATATGCCACGTTTATATAGACAGCGATGCTGATTTGGATATGGCTGTGAATGTCACTGTCGATTCCAAGTGCCAGTACGTTGCTGTTTGTAATGCCGCAGAAACCCTGCTGGTAGATAATAAAATTGCCGAAAAGTTCCTGCCGAAAGTCAAAACCGCTCTGGAAGAAAAGGATGTCCAGCTGCGCGGCTGCGAAAAAACAGCATCAATAATCGATGTAAAGCCGGCAACCGAGGAAGATTGGTCAACCGAGTATCTGGATTACATCCTTTCGATAAAAATCGTCGATGGCCTTGACCAGGCGATTGACCATATTAACCATTTCGGGTCAGGGCACACCGACAGCATTGTTACTGCTGATAAGGAAAAGGCCGAGAAGTTTATGGACCTGATCGATTCTGCAAATGTATTCTGGAACTGCAGCACCCGCTTTAGTGACGGCTTTCGCTACGGCCTTGGCGCCGAAGTAGGCATAAGCACCAACAAGATACACGCCCGCGGGCCGGTAGGGCTGGAAGGCCTTGTGATTTATAAATGGAAACTCCTCGGCACCGGCCAGGTCGTAGCGGACTATTCCGGCAGCGAGGCAAAAAAATTCACGCACAAGAGTTTAGAGAATTAGAGATTAGTGATTCGGGCGAACCACGGGCCACGAGCGACGAGCGACGAATTATGCGAGACTTCAGTAAAGCAAAGCGAATAGTTGTAAAAATCGGCACTAATATTCTGACGAAAAAAGGTGGCATAGATGCCGCATACGTTCACCGAATCGCCCGGCAGATAAATTCTCTGCTCAAAACCGGCAGGCAGGTCGTTATCATTAGCTCCGGGGCTATCGGTATGGGGAGAGGACAGTTATCAGGGTATCAGGGTATCAGGCCATCAGGTACGAGAGAGGGTCAGTCCGGGCTGGTAGGCAGGGTAAAAGATATAAAGATGCGGCAGGCCTGCGCCGCCATCGGACAGCCGTTACTTATGGCTGAATACAGAAAGTCGTTTGCCCGCTACGGCGTTACCGTTGCTCAGGTCCTGCTGACCGCCGAGGTGCTCAATAACAGAAGAACCTATCTGAACCTTCGCAATTCCATCGAGACACTGCTCAAATTGTCCGTGGTGCCAATCCTGAACGAAAACGACAGTGTAAGTACCGACGAAATCGGC
Organism: uncultured Pirellulales bacterium; assembly: GCA_964438965.1. Lineage (GTDB taxonomy): Bacteria > Planctomycetota > Phycisphaerae > Sedimentisphaerales > Anaerobacaceae > NIOZ-UU13. The sequence goes on along the minus strand of CAYTND010000245.1, from coordinate 2,090 downwards.
TCAGCCTTCGGCGATAACGATAGACTAAGCGCCCTGGTCGCCAGTAAAATCGACGCCGACCTTTTGATTATGCTCAGCGATATCGACGCCCTCTACGATAAGAATCCGCGGAAATTCGCCGACGCCAGGCCGATACACGCTGTTTTCGAGATAACCGCCGATATTATTCGAAGCGCCGGAGACAGAGGCAGCGAACACGGCACCGGCGGAATGAAAACCAAAATTGAAGCTGCAAAAATCGCCTCCAACGCCGGCTATCGGATAGTTTTAGCGGACGGCAGATTGAAAAACGTCATCGGCCGTATCATCGCCGGTGAAGAAATCGGCACGGTCTTTATGCCGAAAAGGAAGCTGTCCAACCGTTCGAGATGGATTCTCAACAGCAGCCCTGCCGGGACAATATTTATCGACGAGGGTGCGATGCGGGCTGTTAAAAATCACAAAAGTCTTCTGCCCAGCGGAGTAATTAGTATCAAAGGCACATTCGAGGCCGGTGCGGTCGTTATGCTAAATGATAATGCCAAGGCCGTAACGAGTATCGGCAGTTCTCAATTGAAGGTCTTAGCTGGCAAGCACAGCAGAGAAATAAAAAAGCTCCTCGGCCCCGGCCACCGCGATGTCATTGCAATTCCGGAAGACATCGTCATAATTGATTATTGAAGCTAAGAAGCAGGGCATAAATACGAAATTCGAATATCGAAATTCGAAACAATATCAAATGACCAAAATGACACTTGGTGTCATCCTGAGGCGAAGCCGAAGGATATGGCCTGCGAATGATGAGATTCTTCGCTTCGCTCAGAATGACAGCTTAGCTGTCAGTTTTAAAAATTTGAACATTTGAATTTCGGATTTGTTTCGGATTTCGGATTTCGGATTTCGATATTCGGATTTAGTAATAGATTGTTTCGGATTTCGGATTTTTCCATCACAAGATACGAAAATGGTGAGCAAGATCGAATCCTTAATACTCGGTATGTTTCTTGGCTTAGTACCGCCGCTGTTTTGTCTGCTAACAACTTTGGTAATCACCGCTATCCTTTTCGAGATAGAAGTTTTTGGGCCCTGGATGCTGTGGTCGCTCGTGCCGGGGATAATTATAGACATCGTTTTTCTGAAAAAGTGGGTCAGTAAGGCATATCAAATAAACAACAAAGCGCTTGCAGTGATTTATCTGTTCTGCTCGGTAGTAGCGCTCGGTATGGGTATGGGCGTGCCGATATTTAACTTCGCTTTGGGCATAGCCGCCGGCCTTTACAGCGCAAGGAAAGTGCACTTTATTGGCGCTGATGAAGAAAGGCGCAATCAGGATTTCAGGAAGACGGCCGTGTTCTCCGCAATGGTTATGGCGTTGATGTGTTGCTTGATAACCCTGTGGGCAATTGCCGGTGAAATGATAGGGTACAGATTTGAAACGCCGTTTCTGTCATTTACATTTACGGTGCCGATATTTTCTGCGGTGGTGCTCACAGGCGGGGCCGTGCTGGTTTTATTGCAATATTGCCTTACCCGCCTATCGGCGAAACTTGCTTTTAAGCTCTTACCCGTGGCCCGTGCCTCGTAATCCTCGTGGCCCGGGCAACAAACGACGAAATTTCCTTGACGGTAATCACGGTTTTTAGGGATTAAATGCGGATTTTGCAGATTTTTTTCGTTTGTGCTTAGAAATACTCTTGCAGTAGCCTATTTTGTCCGATATTTTAAATTGGGTGCAAAATAGAAAATAAAGTCAATATGCGCAAGAACTCTGCGAAATTCGCCTTTATATTATAAGGGAAAACAAATGTTAGTTGAATTTAGAGTAGGCAATTATAGATCTTTTCGCGAAGAACAGACACTTAGTCTTGTTGCAAGCAAAGATACAGAACTGGACGATAATTGTGTAGACCAAGGAAAATTGCGTCTGCTAAAGGCAGTTGGTATTTATGGCCCAAATGCTTCAGGTAAAAGCAATCTGATCAAGGCATTGTCAACAATGCAGCAAATTATTACAGTGCAATATAGTCCAGGAAAAAAACTACCTGTGACACCCTTTAAGTTAGATAATGAATCACAAAAGAAAGCAAGCACTTTCGAGGTGACGTTTTACC
>CAYTND010000244.1:0-4306 GCA_964438965.1 uncultured Pirellulales bacterium | reverse complement strand
TACTGGTCCGCTCACTGCAAAGCTGGCTCAACCAGGAGATTCTTAGGCCGATGCTTAAAGTGATTCGCAGCAAAAGACCGAAGATCGCTTTCTTCTGTGGTGGTGATGGTATGGGATTTCTCAATGAAATCATCAAATTTGCAGAGCAGCGTTTTCAAGTGCACGTTTTTGAAGAGCAAACAGAAGAAGAACTGTATGAATTAATGAAATGGAGTGATATTTCGTGGTTCGAGTGGTGCACAAATCTTGCAGTAATAGGCTCGAAGCAGCCGAAAGTCTGCAAAAACATTGTCAGACTGCACCGCTACGAAGCCTATGCGCAATGGCCCGAGCAGATGAACTGGGCTAATATCGACATCCTTGTTACCGTTGGCAACAGCTTTGTCAAAGATGCTCTTATCCACACGGTCCCGAACCTGGAAAGTCAAACATCGGTAGTTACGATTCCCGGCGGCATAGACCTTGAAAAATTTACTTTTACCGAGCGGCAGCGCGGCAAGAATATTGCTTTTTTGTCCAATCTGAGAACTGTAAAGAACCCCGCTTTCGTTTTACAGTGCATGCAAAAGCTGAATTATATTGACCCTGAGTATCGTCTGTTCTTCGGGGGGATATTTCAGAACAGAACTCTTGAGCAATACCTAAAGCATATGGTTGATGCCCTTGACCTTCGTGATGTGGTGTTCTTCGACGGCTGGCAGGAAGATGTCCGTTCCTGGCTTGAGGACAAACATTACATCGTATCGACAAGTATCATTGAGAGCCAAGGTATGGGACTTTTGGAAGCAATGGCCTGCGGTCTTAAGCCTATCATCCATAATTTCCCAGGTGCAGAGGAGATATTTCCGTCAGAGTTCTTATTTAACATCTCGGAAGAATTCTGCGAGCAGATTCTTTCCGATACTTATGAACCCAAAGGGTATCGCAGATTCGTCGAAGAAAATTATCCGTTACAGAAACAGTTGAGTGAAATCAACAGCATTTTCACCCAATTTGAAAGCGAGATAGATTCGCAACAAGCCGTGTCCTCGTTTTCCAATAACTTGCAAAAATTGAGTTTTGGAGATATTGGATTACCGGCAGAATTTTCCCTTCCGAAGTTCGAGAGCAATTTGACTGCGTAATTTTTAGCTATTTAGAAAATGTCAGATATTCCTGGAATGTCAGAAAACTACGAGAAGGCCCCAAAAAGCAATGAGGCGCCTTTGGGGTCTAAGAAAAAGGCCGGGCCGGTCGTTACTGTGCTTGTTCCAACTTTTAATCGGCGCCGATATTTAGCCGGGGCCCTGGCCAGTGTTGTGCGCCAGAGTTATCGAAATCTTCAGATAATCGTAATAAACGATGGTGGTGAAGACGTAAGCGATATAGTTAATTCATTTGGGGACGAGCGGTTAATGTTTATCGACAGAAAGGAGAATCGCGGCAAGGCCTATTCGCTTAATGAAGCATTATCCCGGGCCGAAGGCAAATACGTTGCCTACCTTGACGACGACGACCTATATTATCCTAATCACATCGAAACACTGGTCGATACTCTTGAAAACAAAAGCGACTGCCAAATTGCATACAGTGATTTGTATAAAGTGTATTGTAAGGTTTGCCCTGACGGCAGCCGAAAGGTTTTAAGCAAAGTCGTTGAAATCAGCAGGGACTTCGACCGCTTTTTTATGTTGTACTATAATCATGTCCTGCACGTAAGCCTTATGCATCGGAGGGATTTGCTTGAAAAAACGGGTCTATATAACGAGGACATCAACGTTTTAATAGACTGGGATATGACGCGCCGGTCGGTTTTCTTCTCAGATTTTCACCATGTCCCTAAAATTACCGGTGAATTTTATCAGCCTGACGGTGACTGTGACAGAATATCAGTGCAGTGGCGCAAGAAGGAAAAGGAATATACGAGGAACATCCTAACGATACGAACCACCAGGCCCGCCAAACCCTGGACTAAACTCGGAGATATGTCCATCATTTTTATTACAGAAAGGCTAAACAAGCCGGCTGGCACAACCCTCGGTTCTATCTGGCAGCGTACCTTCTATCCATACGAGGTTTATATGCCGCTGCCGACAGCAGATTTCGCAAAACTTGACACCGATATGCCTAACATAATCCCTGTGCTCGTTAATGCGTTGTCTTCTGGGGCCGAGCGAATAGACGCAGCTTTAGCCAGATGTGAGGGTGAATATATTGCCATAGTACCAAGCGAATTTCCCATGAGAGAGTTCTGGGTAGAGGATTCGCTCCATGCTTTGGTCAACAGCCCAGTCAACAACGAGGGATTTGAGTTAGAAGATTCAACAGATAGACTCTGGGCGGTAGTGGTCAGAAAAAATGACTTACAGTATGCCCGGAGGAGGTTTCCAAATTTATCGGTGCGTGAATCTCTGAATGCGTCCGGCATTGCGATAAGGCGTCTGCAACCAGAAGAAATACCGTTTCAGTTTGACCAATTGCTTGAAAAAGCCAAGTCAGCAGAAAAGAACGGTAATTGGTCAAAGGCTGCTGAAATGTTTGAATATATCACCGAGCATCATGAAAACGAACTGTGGATGAAAACGTTAGCAGCAAAGGCATCTTTCAAAGCCGGGGGCCACATTCGAGCAGCCGAACTCAGCCGTGAAGTCAACCGTCAACGGCCAACGGTGGATACACTCCTGTTGGAAGCAAAGGTCAAACGCGAGAAAAAGGATTTTAACTCGGCGATTAAATTACTCGAAAAAGCGGAACAAATACTCGAAGGAAAAGAATTGCAATGGACATAACAGAAAATAATGTCGATGAACAGCACGACTCGACGCAGCATTACGAAGTTTTGCAGGAACTGGGGGACTGTTACACCTCTGTCGGCAACTATACCCAGGCACAACAATACTACGAAAAAGCAGCCGTCTTATCTCCTGACGAAGCGGGTCCTTACGTTGGGCTTGGAGTAGTGGCCCTGCAAAAGAATCTTCTTGATGATGCTGAAATAGCGTTCAGGGTCGCCTGTCGGCTGGACGCCAATTGCGCCAAGGCCTACGCGGGCTTCGCTATGGTCGCACAGGAAAGAGCCGATTACAAGCGGGCCTTTGAGATGTATCTCAAAAGCCTGGAACTGGACACTGACAATCTGATAGCTCTTCTGGGTCTGTTTCAAGCCTCCTGCCAGATGGGTTCATTCGCACAGGTTACCCACTATCTGGAGATGTATTTGAATATGCATCCGGGCGATATCTCCGTTATGTTCCCTCTGGCAGCACTATATATGAAAGATGGCAGGTTCGAGGAGTCTAAAAAAATTCTCCTGGACCTGTTAAGCCTGGACGAGAACCACAAAGATGCAGCTAATCTCCTGGAAGAAGCCGAACATAGTTTGGCTCAAGCAAAACAAGGAACCCAAACAGGAGCTCGAATGCAATGAGCACAGATAGTGATGAGATTATTCCAGATGAACAGATACATCTGTTAGACGAGCTACAAAACCTGTTGGAAAAACAAATAGAGCTCGTCCGGCAGGGCAACATCAATGAAATCGAGGTCTTAAACAAGCAAGCCAGTTCTCTTGTGGGGGAAATCGCCCGGTCGGGGGTTCTTGAATCGTCTGAATTTAAAAGTCAGCGCGAGGAGTTGCGAAAATTATACCAGGACCTATGTCTTGCTCTTACAGCTCAGCAAGCCGAGACTGCCGAAGAGCTAAGCCGGGTCCGTAAGGGCAAAAAAACCATCGCAACTTATCGTGGCAATATTTAGTTATAAAAAACAAGTTTAGGCAAAATCAAAGCGTGATAACTTTGTTGTAAAGAGCGCCTCGCAGGTGTCAGTTTCATCTTTGTACACCCACGGGGACGGAGTCTGCCTATATATGAGCTTGTACGTCATGTTTACAAGCCAATGTAACGTAAACCGGCGGTCATCCTGGAATTTTGTTCGTCTGCAAGAGCGCTCTTGAGGTGGACTTTTATAATGACCGTGTTGAAACGAGAGAGCTCAGAGAAAGTAAGCTCGTATTTTCTGGTAAGCAAAGGGAAATTAATATGGAAAACTCACTGAATAACAAGGTTGTACTTGTTACTGGCGGGACAGGGTCGTTCGGTAAGAAGTTCATCGAAATAGTATTAAGTAAATTTAGACCCAGGAAGCTTATAATTTTCAGCCGAGACGAGATGAAACAGTATGAAATGCAAAAGTGCTTTAATGATTCCTGTATGAGGTATTTTATCGGCAATGTGCGTGATTCTAATAGATTGCATCGTGCTTTCAGCGGTGTTGATTATGTCGTTCATGCAGCTGCGCTTAAGATAGTTCCTTCCGCCGAATATAA
>CAYTND010000243.1:0-4309 GCA_964438965.1 uncultured Pirellulales bacterium | reverse complement strand
ATATCGGCTGCCGCCAATCATCAAGGCCCTTGAAAAATTCATAAGCATCGCGATTAAGTATTTGTTCTTTAGGCACTCGTGCCATCACCATTCTGTCCGCCGGCTCGTATGCACTATCGCTATCGTGCGAGTAGAGGTAAGCGAAATCATCACTCGCACCGGCGTAATTCTTGCCAAAGTTCAAAAATGTTGGAGCACCAAAACTCGTTGTAAACTTCCAATCGCACCACTTCCAGTTTTTGCCGCGGTCGTCCGACCAGGCTATCTGCGAATTGCCGGTATTTCTGACCAACATATAAAGCACGCCATCGACCATCAGCATTCCACTTGCCTTCGCACCTTTAGCCCCCTGCCCTGTTCTTTCACCGCTATCTGTGCGAATATTGATTCCACGAAAATCAGGTGGCGACCCGATAATCTTTGCAATGCCGAGACTCAACTTCTTTTTGGTTTTCGGCTCAAATCCCCAGCCGTCTCCATAAGCTGTATATTGATTATCATCATCCGCCCAGGTAATCGGCCAATTGTCACTGCCGGAGGCCCGACGGATAATCGTATCGGCCGGTACCCACTCGATACCCTTTATCACAGGACTCGGCCGATACGGTGCAGCCGCCCTACCGCCATTTTGCGTTACTGACAGCACGATTGGCTCAATAAACGGTTCTATTGATTTGTAGCCGGCATTGCGTGCTTTGTTGAGCGACTTGCCTGCTCTCGCTGCCACGATATCGAGACTCGGTGTCACCACAATCAAGCTGTCATAAAGTCCCCACGACCAATAGGTATCACGCGGCACCTTAGCCATAGTCCCATCGGCGTTGTTCCACCACAACAGGCCATAATGGTCAGAAGCATTGAAGTAGCTTTCCTTCTTGACTACCGGTAGCCTCCGCACAGCCTGAGGCACGATTCGTACCATATCGACAAACCAGGCGGGAATGATTTGCTTACCCTGCCAGCGACCGCGCCGCAGATAGAGGTACCCTATCCGCGCCATCGCATCGACGTTGGCACTGATGCCTGAGCCGAACTCCCGCCGTCTGATACCTTTAATTTCTTTTGGCCGATAGGCATTGTTCCGCCACGTTAAATCAGATGTACTTATCCCAATCGGACCAAAGACCTGCTCAAACATCAGTTGGTTCAGGTCTTGCCCATAAGCTAACGTAACACACTCAGCCAGCCAGTTCGGCCCACCATCGCTATACGACCATTTTGTCCCCGGCTCGAACATCAGTTTGGTATATCCACCGCTTTTATCGAAACCTGCGGTCTGGGTCGCAAGGTGAAATAGCGTTATCTTATCGAGCCAGCCGGTCTCGATATTTGACTCAGGCGGAATACCAAAGCTTGGATGATATTTTTTGGCCCGGTCTCTCAAACTGTTGATTTTACCGTCTTTCAGAGCCAGACCCACAGCGGTGACACCAATTGCTTTTGTTGTTGACTTAAGGTCGTATCGCTGTGTTTGGTCTCCCCATTGCATAACGCACCGACCGTAGCGAATGACACAGCCCGAACCACTGCCGGTGAGCGCATAGTCACGGCCCTTTCGCAATATGGCCGCATCCATCCCCATCTCTTCCGGCCTGGCCTGCTCCCACTTACGTCCTGGCCAAACAGCCCCCCTATTATTTTCACTGACACCGTATGCAGGCCCGACAATCCCCCCAACCAATACGATGATGATTAGCGTTTTTCTACCCATTGACCCCTTCATAACGATAAGCAACTCCTCAATAATCATTAGTCAATAGACAATAGACAATAGTCAATAATAAATAATAAATTAGTACCCCCCCTGCCCTGCCGACCTGCTCTGATGAGATGTGAAATGTGAAAGACAAAATGTTAAATACGATATACGAAATACGCAATACGATATTAACTTTCTTTTCCTTCGGCTTTTGGTGTTTCGGCTTCGGCTGCTGCTTCTTCAGTTACAGTTTCTTTAGCGGGAGCTTCTTTTCGGCCGGCGTGACTCTTGCGATGAGCAACCTTCGGCAGACCCAGTAAAGAATCACTCTCAGACCATCGTTCTTCCTCTTTTAACTTTTCGATACGTTCGGCACGCGTCAGAACGTTTCGGTGTCGGCTCAAGGCGCCTTTGATTTTTAAAGAACGATCAATAGACATTCAACATTTCTCCTAAAAAAGTACGTTCACTTTACTTTCTTGCCGTAGGCGTCGCTGAAAAAATTCGGCGCAAAGGTTTCAAAAGTTGGAGGAGCTTTATATTTGGCTCCGACCTCGATAATTTCTTGCAATGCCTTGTATCCATCTGTACCGCGCGTTCCCGGGTTATCATATTTATTTTTTGTTTGCAAGAAGTAGCGACCGTTTCCCATTACAATTTCAGTCTCAATGCCGTACTCGGTAAAATGGTCTCGCACCGGCACTAAGTCCGCATGCGCTCCAAACTCCACCATGACAATAACATTGTTACCCGTCGGCTTCGGCTTAACCGGCTCAAGTTCTTTAATATCCAGCAATGTACTATCTTCAACCGGCGCAGGCGGTTCCTTTATTTTGGCCACATCCTGCTCTATCAGATTTCCCCGATTAATCTGCGGCATTTCTTCGGCTGAACCAGTTGCTCTCTGGTCGGTTAGATAATATTCCTGACCGAGCCAAAAGGATGCCATAACCAGCAGAATAAGGCCCAGGACCAACGCAACGGCGAGCTGATACGGCATTGAGAACTCGATTCTGCCAAAATTGAACTGGACAATTCTCGGCTTTCTCCACCATTTTGCCGCGGCTTTGGATGTTTCTACATCTGCGGCAGACTTCTGGTTCGTGACCGGCTCACCTTTTTGTTCGACCGGCTTTTTCGGGCGCATTTTTTTTAACGTCCTGCCGTAGCCGGGCTTATTGCGAGCCTTGCTCATCACTTCATAAAGAGCCTTTTTGCCTCGTTTACGCGCCATAGCCGAATCCGTTCAATTTTACAACACGTCCATTAAATTACTATTATATCGGCATAAGTTCAAAAAGCAAGCCAATATCAGCCAAGAAATTGTCCAATTTTCTATAATATTTCAATCTGCACAAACTTATTGGAAAAGGCCTGTGTGATTTTCCTAAAAAAACATTGATTTTTAACTTGACGGCAAGATTGCTAATATAGTATAAATAAGGTAAGTGTTGGTGGAGTTTTTGAATTATTCGGCAACTATTGCACGAAATCTTAGTAGTTCTTCGAATAGAGGAGGAGTTATTGTGTATTATGCGAGGCACAGAGTCGGGAATGGGGGCTTAGTGCTCGCACCTGCGGTAACGCGAGTACAGGTGCTTCGTAGTCAAGATTTTTACATTTCAATTAACAGCTTATTTTTGGGCTTTTTGAAGGAAGGAGGTTGTCTCAAAAAGTCGTAAAAAGTTGTCCCGGGCATATATGGATAGAATGTAGTTAGCGCAAGGATTGTTAGTTGTTTGAGACAAGAACAAAACAAGAACTAAGAAGTCAGAAGTTAGAATCCAGAATTGAAAATTATCGTGTATCCTAAATTCTGTATTCTGTTTTTGCCGTAAGGCATCCTGTGGACTGTATTCTGCCTTCTGTTTTCGGTGTTTGTCAAAGACGATGAGTGTTTTGGTGTGTGGCCAAAGTATAATTTCTAATTATTTTAACTTTTTTTAAGGAGGACTATTATGTCTAAGAAATTGATTTATTTGGTGTTGGTGCTGAGCTTGGCTGCAGGCCTTGCCAGCGCTCAGTCGGTGAATATTAACTTTCAGCAACCAGGTAGCGTTACCCCGGAAGGGTATCTGCCTGATGCCAGCGAAGTATTCGGCGACCGCGGCAATGGCTTCAGCTATGGGTGGGACGCAGCGTTTAACGAGACGCGTGATCGAGGCAGTTCCAACGCGCCGGACCAGCGTTATGACACGCTGAACCATCTGCAGAAGGGCGGAGCACGCAGGGTGTGGGAGATAGCTCTGGACAACGACATTTACGACATCTTCTTGGTTTGCGGAGATCCAGACTACACAGACCAGATCAACGACTTTGATGTGGAAGGTACAGTGCTGACCGACCCGGACGGCCAAGACAACTTTGACGAGTTCGAATTGACTGTAGCGGTCACCGACGGTCGTTTGACCATCCAGCCGGGGCCGGGCGCGTCCAACAGCAAGATTATGTTCGTGCACATCATTCTTGCTATACCGCCGGGAGCCGCGAGGAGCCCAAATCCGGCTAATGAGGCAACAGATGTGCCACGAGATGTGGTCCTTAGCTGGACGCCGGGAATTTACGCGCCCCCAATCAATGGGCACAAAGTCTATTTTGGTGAGAGCTTCA
>CAYTND010000242.1:0-4313 GCA_964438965.1 uncultured Pirellulales bacterium | reverse complement strand
AAGCGTGCTGGATATGCACGACCCGGATGTGGCCGAACGCGCAAAGAGCCTCGGCATTCGATCGCTGCCCGCCGTAGTAATCAATGGCAAGCTCGCCGATTGCTGCTCGGGTCGCGGCCCGGATGAGGCCGCACTGCGAAAAGCAGGCTTGGGACAGCCAATTACTTAATCGAATACTTGGGAATCAGTGCCTGGGCCAGGGGCTGCAGATACCCTTGGCCCAGTCCGGTTCTGTCGTACCGTAGCTATCATCAAATCGATATGATTTGCTTGAATATACACGGAGACATTTTTCATTTGTGGAGGGTCAACAAAGATCTTAGCTGTGTTGTTACTTTCCTACGATACGAGCAAAGTAAGGCCTTCTATGGCCAAAACGAGCGTATAAAAAGGGCGAGGTGGTGGTTCCGGCTGGGGGGGAGACCGGTGGACCACACTGCCTCGCCGAGGTCTATAAAGCTGTTAAAAAACAGCATTATAGGTTAAATACTAACCAAAAAAACTAACGCTTCCAGAAAATTATGTCAAACGAAAAACACGAGAACTACAAAAATTCTTAAGGGGTTTACTTCCGCCCCATATTGTCTCAACAAAACCAGTATACAAGTTATGGCGATAAAATGCAAGTTAAAAATCCTTTTTTTTGTTTTTTTTGGAACTTTATCTTATCTGAACAGAAATCGTAAAGCCGGATGGTTTGAACATTTACACTTGCCGGCCCTGATTACGACCGATAAGCCTTAGAAGTTATCATTTCACGAGACCTCGTGGATGAAAAAACCGTCAAATTTTTTGCCTTGATTGCTTTTATGCTGGCAAAAGCTCTCACAGACTGATATTTTGAATACGTTCCTGGTTTGTGGTGGATTGAATTTTTAATTTTTGACTCTTGGCTGTTCTGCTATGACAAAAATTTCTGAAAGAATAAAACGTGTAAAGGACACCATTAACTCTGCCTGTGCCCGTGTTGGCAGAGACCCCCATGAGGTAAAGCTCGTCGTCGTAACCAAGTCGGCTGCAATCGAGGCTGTAAAAGAAGTTATTCGTCTGGGCTTCACCGACCTGGGGGAAAATCGCGTTCAGCAATTGAAAAAAGTGTCCGCTCAGGTAGCTGATTTTTTCCAGGGACCTGATGGCGGTCCAGACCTGCCAAAAAACGTCAGTTGGCATATGATAGGCCATCTGCAGCGCAACAAGGTCTGCCTTGTCTTGCCTATAGCTTTTCTGATTCATTCAGTAGATACACTTCGTTTGGCCGAAGAAATAAACACCTCAGCGGCAAAGCTCAACTTATGTCCAAAAGTGCTTCTCCAGGTCAATACTTCCAACGAACCGCAAAAATACGGTGTTCCGATAGGTGCGGCAACACATCTGGCTGAGCAGATAGAGACCCTGCCGAACTTAAAACTGGTTGGCCTGATGACAATGGCACCATTGACTCATAATAAGAATGTTGTTCGAGCTTGTTTTGTTCGGGCAGGAGAATTATTTATCGAGATGCGAGGCGAAAAAATTGTCAGCCGGCAGTTTACCGAGCTGAGTATGGGTATGAGTTCAGACTACGAAATCGCCGTCGAAGAGGGGGCAACCATCCTTCGCATCGGCTCAGCAATTTTCGCCGGTTAACAGCGGGTTTGAGCCGGACAGGCATTGAGGATACTTGAAATACGGTTCAGTAATTTTCATACTTCCATTCTCACACTCCGAACAGGTTTTAATCTATACCACCGTATCTTTGCAGCCCGTATAGATTCTGCCGGTCTTGCAACACCGGAAAAAGACAAAAAAAACCAAAGTACTACCCTTAACAAGCCGAAAATTAGCTTATGGATAGCAAATAAATGGATGTTTGTTCAAGGTCTCATAATACAATAAGAAGAACGAGTGAAATGGAAAAAGTAAAATTACTAACTGCTATTGAGCCGAAAAAAGGCTTTATAGATGTTCTGTATCTGACAAATCAAAGCCACATCCCGTCTGAAATAAAGCGACTTTTGAAGAGGAGGAAGCTTTCTTACCGCACTCTTCCGATAGGCAAGTTTTCCAAAGTACGCGACAGACTCGATTTGATTGGGACCGTCATTATCGATACGAAAGAATCGGACTTTTCGCAGCAGCAGCAATTGGCCCGAACAATCGAATCCCTTGAGATAGAAAATATTGGCATGATTTTACTCACAGACCGCCCGGAGATGCCCGTTAAAAGTTTTTCCATATCGCCATCAAGGACTAGTTTCTCTATGATCAACACCTTGGAGTCAGTTTCCATGGATGAGCTATGGGCCAAATTAAGTGCTAATCTTGCATATCGTAAAAAGAGTTATGGAATTACGACAAAACCTTTAGTTCCACGAAAGCATGTGCTAAGAATTCACAAGAATAAACTGGCCGAGCAACTTTCTATGACAAAAACCCTCGCAGATAATCTGGCAGAGCAGCTTCGTTTAGCTGGCCTTGTGCAGCAGGATTTCCTTCCCACCCAGTTGCCAAGTACTGATGAAGTGCAGTGGGCCACGGTTTTTTTGCCGGCAGAGTGGGTCTCTGGTGACATTTACGATATCGTCCGTATCGACGAGCAGCACATCGGCTTTTATGTAGCTGATGTAGTGGGGCATGGCATGCCTGCAGCACTGCTGACAATCTTTCTAAAGCAGGCCTTGCTTATGCGAGAGACATATGAGAGTAATTACCGCATATTCCCACCGTCAGAGATTATAAAAAATCTGAATATGCGAATGGCAGCACAGAAACTCTCCGGTTATCAGTTTGCCACCTGTTGTTATTGCCTTTTAAATATAAAAACACTACAGCTCACGTTCGCCCGTGCCGGACATCCCTATCCAATCCTTATCAGAGGCGGACAGCAACTCGAACAGCTCGAAATACGAGGCTCGCTGCTGGGAATTTTTGAACAGGCTGAATACCCTCAACAGACCATACAGCTTCAGCCCGGCGATAAACTACTGCTGTATTCCGACGGGGCAGAGCCCTTCATAGGCAAGTTCGATGACAAAACCGGCTTTGGTTTCAGCGAACAATTTTACGAAATCAAAGATTTGTCTGTTGTTGAGATGATGGACAGACTTAACACGATTGCCCATAATCAAAAAATCGAACCGTCTGAAGTTGATGATATTACAATGGTTGCCCTTGAAATACTGCCTTAGGACTCGTGACACAAAACCAGAGACTCAGGTTTTTATTCTTCACCCTTTAAGTGATTACAGGCTCTTCAGAAACTGTTTTTTGCAAATCGCAGATATTTGTCCATAAACCTCATTGAACATCTCTAAAATAGAATTTCTAATGGATATTTGCGGGGATTTGTTGTCTTGCAGATGCACCAAAAATTGTTTGCAAAAACACCCCTTTTGGTTATACTCATTCGGATTGTCGGGCTACGGCGGGCTTCGCCCAGACGAGGGCGATACCTGTTGCAAGGAAAGGATGCAGCGATGGCGGAAAATGATACCGATTTGCAGAAAATTAAAGAACTCATTGAGATAATGAAAGAGAATGAGCTTCTTGAGGTTGAGATAAAACACGGCGACGACAAGATTTTTCTAAAGCGCTCGCAACCTCAATCCTCCGTAGGCGGGGCTGTAAGCGCTATACCGACAATGAGGCCGGAACCCGGAGCCACACCTGCCCACGCAGGAGGCACCGAGGCTTTGATTCAAACTTACGTCTCGCAAACCACCCCGGCTCCAGAGGATTTGGTGGAGATAAAATCGCCTATCGTCGGGACATTCTACGCAACACCAAGCCCCGATTCTGAGCATTATGTAGAAGTCGGCTCGACGATCAGTCCACAGACGGTCGTTTGTATAATCGAGGCAATGAAGGTCATGAATGAGATAAAAGCCGAGACCAGTGGAACGATTGCTGAGGTACTTGTAACCAATGGCCAGGCTGTTGAATATGGCCAGGTACTTTTCAAGGTCAAACCGGACTGATAATTTACTATTGATTATTTACTATTGATTATTGAAAAGAAGAACAGAGGCAGTGTAATTGAATATTGAAGAACAATAACCAATAGTAAATAGACAATAGAAAATAGTAAATTAAATTATGTTTTCAAGGATTCTGATAGCAAATCGAGGTGAGATAGCACTGCGTATCATCCGTGCCTGTCACGAGCTTGGTGTCGGGACAGTTGTGGTTTATTCCGAGGCGGATAAGGACGCTTCATACTTGCAGCTTGCTGATGAAGCCGTTTGTATCGGGCCGCCCGACTGTGCCAAAAGTTATCTGAATATACCGCGTATTATAAGTGCCGCTGAGATTAGCGACGTTGAGGCGATTCATCC
>CAYTND010000241.1:0-4327 GCA_964438965.1 uncultured Pirellulales bacterium | reverse complement strand
GGCCAGCCGCAACTGCCGTCACCAACATAGAACTCAACATTACTGACGCCCAACCTGCCCAGAACCGCCTGGGCCGACTCAGCTAACTGGGGGAATCTTTCTATAGTATAGACTTTTTTCACCAACTTACCGAGAACCGCAGTTTGGTACCCGCTGCCCGTTCCAATCTCCAGAACCTCGCAGTTGCGATTGCACCGCAGCTCCTGAGTCATCAGAGCGACAATATATGGCTGCGAAATAGTCTGGCCCATCCCGATTGGCAGTGGGCCATCGGTATAGGCCTGTGAGAAATATGACTCTGGTACAAATTCCTCCCGCGGAACCTCAGCCATCACCTTCAGGACGTCAGGATTGGTTATATCGCGACCCTTCAGGTCCAGCCTGAGCATCTGTTCCCGGGCGACGCCGAATTTATCTTTGTTCTCCCGTCCATGCATAGCTTTAATCATCGCCTTTTAAAAGCCCTTTTGCAAACCAATTTTGCAGGTTTGCTGCGATAGTTTGACGATTAAAATAATAATAGTTTGATGGCCGCGGCGGCTGCTAAAATCTGCACAACAGCAGTAAAGGCCTTTTGCGGGATTCGCTTTAGAAAAAATATCCCTATCACCGCTCCAGCCGCAATAAACGGCAGCATCATTAAATCAAGTTTCACAGACGCCGCTGTCATCAAGTCCAGATTTGCGCTGAACGGCACCTTCAGCCAGTTAACAACGAAAAAAAACCATGCACCGGTCCCCACGAATTCGATTTTGGGCAGCCGCATAGCCAACAGATAAATAATCATTATAGGCCCGGCTGCGTTGGCCATCATAGTCGTAACCCCCGCCATAAAACCAAGTCCGACCACAAACCACCATTGGGTTGGAACCGGCGCATCCTTGTCTTTAGTCCTCGTGCGCCAGTAATTGATACCCAGCATCACCAGAACTATCCCGCCAATAATCGGCTTAAGCTGTTCATCGTTGACCACCTTCAACCCGAAGTACCCGGCCACGATACCTGCAAAAGCAGCCGGAAGCAGACGCAGCACATGACCCCACTTAGCGTTACGTCTGTGATATACGATAGCAAACAAATCCGCTAATATCAGGATACCAAGCAGCGCACCAACGGATTGCCGCGCTGGAATCGCAATCGCCATCAAAGGTACAACCAAAATCCCAAGGCCCGGAATTCCTGTCTTAGTAACTCCCACCATAACCGCACATAAGGCGACAACAATCCAGCCAACCAGGCTCAAATCCAACATACTTGCTCCTTTATCAAAGTTTTCTCATTATCAACTTGGATTTTCAACCCTCGCAATCTATCGGTTTTAGGCTTTCTTTGCAATTGACAATTGACGATTGAAGGTGATAATTGAAAATAATCAACCATAAATAGTCAATGGCAGAAGGAGACCAGAAAATGAAAGTCAAAAAGATTCTTTTTTACTTGTTGGCTGTCCTTTTAGGCGGCTGTGTGCCCGTTATGTCGCTGCATTCGCTTTATACCAAAGAGAATGTAGTGTTCGAGGAAAAACTGCTCGGCACCTGGGTGGATGACCCCAATAGCCCTGAGGCTACCTGGGAATTCAACCGTATTGAAGAACCGGAAAATGCGTACAAACTGTTTTTCTCTGACGATAAGGGCAAAAAAGGCTCATTTGTTGCACATCTGGTGAAGCTGGAGAACAGCTTGTTTCTGGACGTTTTTCCGGATGAATTTCCATGCGACCTGGATGATCCGAACAAGGTGAAGTGGCTATATAACTCTTTTTTCTTGATACCTGCCCATACATTTATAAAGATAGACTCCATCGAGCCTCAGTTGAAAATGCGATTAACAGATGATGATAAGATGGAGGAGCTGCTCAAGGAAGACCCAAATGCCGTAAAGCATATGTCAATTGAGGACATGCTCATTCTGACAGCATCGACAAAGGAACTCCAGGCCTTCGTACTTAAATACGCTGACGACAACAGAGTATTCACCAACGAAGTTGTCCTGAATCGCAGAGAAACCGAAAAAACAAATACTCTCAAAGCCATCAAACCTTAGCGGCAGCTCAAAAGAATATATATAAAGGTAAAATTTATGACTTCTCAGCCGGAATTTAAACAGGGACCTAAACCGCAAGATAGCGTACTTGCTGAGCCCAGACGCTATCTGGTAAATATTGACTCTATCTCCACACACCAGCTTTTTACCGATTGCCTGGTGATAGGGGCCGGCATCGCAGGCTTTCGTGCCGCCATCGAAGCAGCCGAGCACTGCAACGTCATCATCGTTTGCAAAGATACCGTGAAAAATAGTAACACTGCCAAAGCCCAGGGTGGTATTGCCTCGGTGCTTAATAAAACAGACACATTCGAATCCCACATAACCGATACGCTTAACACCGGCTGCGGGATATGTGACGAGGGCATAGTTGACTCGGTCGTTCGCCAGGGACCGGAACTGATAGAGCAGCTGCTCCGTTGGGGTACTGAATTCGACCTGATTGACGGGCATATCGCCACTACGCTCGAAGGTGGCCACAGTTGCCCTCGTGTCGCTCACGCCCATGGCGATGAAACCGGACGGATAATTACAGAGGCACTTATAAAAAAAGTCGGGCAGAATTCGAATATAAGAATATTGGAAAATTCCTACGCCATTGACCTGCTCACCAACGATGACAACAAGTGCATAGGAATAGTCGGCCACGATAATCACAGGGGTCCCCAGATAATCTGGGCTGCAAACACAATCCTGGCAACCGGAGGAGCGGGCCGGCTCTACCGTGAAACCACAAACCCAGAAGTTGCAACAGGCGACGGCATTGCTATGGCTTACCGCGCCGGTGCCGTATTGCAGGATTTGGAGTTTCTGCAGTTCCACCCGACCACGCTCTATATTGCAGGTGCCACACGGGCCTTGATTACCGAGACGCTTCGTGGTGAAGGGGCGGTGCTGCTGGATAGCAAGGGCCGGCGTTTTATGAAGGAATACCACGAGGCAGCCGAGCTTGCACCGCGTGACATTGTCAGCAGGGCCATCCTTACCCAGATGCGAAAAACCGAGTCAACGCATGTCTATCTGGACGTTCGGCACTTCGATAAAGCATATTTTGCAAAAAGATTCCCGCAGATTAACGAATTGCTTGAAAGTTTCGATATAGATATCGTTCACGACCTCATCCCCGTTCGACCCAGCGCACACTATATGATAGGAGGTGTAAAAACTGACAGCTCGGCTAAAACAAATATCGAAAATCTTTACGCCTGCGGCGAAATAGCTTCCACCGGCCTGCACGGCGCAAATCGACTCGGCAGTAACTCCCTGCTTGAAGGGTTGGTATTCGGCAAAATAGCCGGGAAGATTGCTTCGCAAAGCACAAAAGCGGGCGCTGCCCATCTTAAGCACCCTTTGATAAAATATCAAATACCCCATTCAGACCGCACCCGTTTGGATGCCGCTGACGTTAGAAACTCGCTTCGATCTCTTATGTGGCGAAATGTCGGCATCACCCGAAGGGCACAACTGCTTGCTGAGACTCAGGAGATTATCAGTTTCTGGCAGCGCTATGTGATGGACAAAATCTTTGATTCATCCGAAGGCTGGGAATGTCAGAATATGCTCACCGTCTGCCTGCTTATGGCCCAATCAGCCCAGGCGCGGCAGGAAAGTCGAGGCGTCCACTTCAGGAGAGATTTCCCCCATACCGACGATGAGCACTTTAAAAAACATATCGAAATCTCAAGGCGATTATGAGACGAGTAGCTGCTAAAACATTTAAATCAGCCACCGAAGCAGCAGAAAATTTGCTCTTTCGAACCCCTCATAAGATACACAGATATACCGCAGAAGCATGCAGCGTTTGGAAGGATTTGTAGTCGTGTATAACGTTAAGCGTCGTGGTTCTCGCGTAAATATTTAGCATCAAGATTATCTTTTTCACGACCTGTTGATTCTTTATTCTTGATAAGGTCTTCTTTAGAGAGGAAGGGAATTTTGATACCTTCGATTTCTATCTTTTGTTTGTCGGAATAGGCTTTGTTAAAATCAACCCCATCAATTTTCGTGATTATATCGATTCTTCTGGGCGCTACGCCGATTTGAAAGACAATGCCTTCTTCGCAGAAGGTTGTTTTTGTAACCTCTGAAAGAGGAGCACCGAATTCCGAAAGGGATTGATGGATTTTTTCGGAATTTTCCGACGAAGCTTCGACCCATATATCAATATCACCTGTAGCGCGGGGATATCCATACACGCCCATTGCATAAGCTCCGACAACGAGAAATCTAACCTTGTTGTTTAATAAGATTTGTAACATTTCTTTGTAATCTTCGTTCAACATGT